>CAUPXP010000030.1:0-14836 GCA_963515455.1 Streptococcus mitis
AATTTCAATTGGTTCTCCCTTAGCTTCTTCGCCTACTTTTGGTTGGTATTTCACTACTGTTGAAGCATCTTTTTCTTTATAGGCTACTCCTACAGTTTGTGGTTTGTCTGTCAATGTAACAGTCTTGTTACCTTCTTCAGCTGGTACGTACACTTTGCCACCAACTGTAATTTCTTTTGGTGTGTACGTGATCTCTTCGCCTTGGTGATGCGTTCCTGTTGGAACCTCAATTTCAATTGGTTCTCCCTTAGCTTCTTCGCCTACTTTTGGTTGGTATTTCACTTCTGTAGACACTACTCCCACATGCACAGTCAACGGATCACTTTCTTTTCCTTGACTGTCAACAGCTTTAAGAACTACTGTATAACGTCCTGCAGGAGTCGCTTGTCCTGGTGTTTCTGTTAAACCAGATACGATCTCTATTGTTGATGAGCCGTATGGTTTATTATTCGCATCTGTAGCATTATCTTCTGCATCTGTTACTGTCACTAAATCTTTTAACAAGTCGGCTGTCAACGTTGTTCCAGAATCATAAACTTTTCGATTAGCTTCAGTACTTCCTTCTGCTCCTTTATAAGCTAATGTTGGTTTGTCGTTCGTCACATTAACAACTTTCCAGTTTCCAGCAGCCGTTGGATCTTGTCCTGCTTCTGGTTGATATTCTACACGCAAACCTAGTCCTTTGGCATAGGCTGCTGTATTATCCCCGTTAGCAGCTTCTTCTCTAATGTGAAGTTTCTTACCGTTACTTTCTTCATTAAGAGGAATAGTAATAATACTTTCTGCTGGATTAGTCTTGCTTGCGCTAGAACTAATTCTTCCGACATATCCAGAAGCATCTGTCACCGTTGTATTATCAGCACGAGTTGCATCTGTGTGCCAAGTACCATCTGCGCCACGTACAAGAGTGATACTATTTGCTTTATCCCCAGTTTCTTGATTGTTATGGAATCGTAATTCAACTCGTTTGGCATCATGTGGCACTGTAATATCAATATGCTTGCTACCAGCAATTGTAGATGATACAGAGTAAGTTCCCATTTCAACTGCTTTATTATCACTTGTAGTTGAAACTGTTCCACCTGTGACTGTATTCTCCACTGTAATCGCTGGTGGTGTTGTAGCTTCGCCGTTTTTAGCGACTGATTGACGAAGTTTTACAGTATCAGGAAGCGTAGCTGTCCATGTATTACCATTTATGGTTACTCCGCCATTATTTTCACTAGATAGAACGGTATTATTCTCATCATTCAAATGAACTTTGACTACTTTATTAGGAGCATCAAATCCACCTAATGTACCGCTTAGTGTACGACTAGTTGAAGTCACTGTCGCTGTATCAAATGTTGGTTTTTGAGGAGTGACTTGTTCACTGTTGCTATTATTAGAAACTAAAGAATAAGCAGTTGGGACTTGGCTTGTTCCAGTATCCGTTTTTTCTGTTTTTTGATAGGTTCCAGAAACCACTACATTAGCTGTCAATCGTTGACCCAGTGTCACGGGATTTTTATAGTCATCTGCGGTAAATTTTGCACTTCCATTATTATCCGTAATAACTTTCTCTGCAACTACATTACCATCTGCATCTTTCAACTGTACTTTTACAGTTGAGCCTGTTGTCAACTGTGCAGTTGTTGGAAGATTGCTCACTGTAATCTCAGGTTTAGTTCCTGCCTTACCTTGGAATTGATTTGCAGTCAACGTCGGTGCTTGTGGTTTGACAGCTAAATGAACTTTAAGGTCTTGATGCGTGTAGTTAAAAGTATCATCACCACGCAATCTAGCTATAGGAGTCGTATACCAAATGTTAATATTTTCTTCACGTATACCTATTGTCGCCTGAGGTTTATCTACTGGATTATCTTGACGACGTCCATCATGCCAAGCGATAGCAGTTCCTGTTGGATTTGCTAGATCACTACTTGGTTTTACATAATCTCCAGCATCCTTCTTCTCAAACTTACTACCTACTTCTGTTTCAAAATAATCTTTACCTACTGGATAATTTACTTCATTACCATAAGTCTTGAACGTAACTGTTTTCTCAACAGTTCCTGCTCCATTTGGATAAGTTACAACAATTGTTTGAGAACTTGTACCTGCTGTTGTACTTGTAGGTGTTCCATTTTTGAATACGACGGTTGTCCCATTTGGTTTATTTCCACCTTCAAACTCTACATAAAAATCAGCTGTAGCCTCTTTCGTACGACCACCTGTTCCTGATACGCTAGACGTCAACGGTTGCCCAACAATCTCATCGTACTCTGTTACTTCTTTATTATTAACCTTACGAAGCGTTACTTTCGGATATACCGTCACCGGAACATCGACTTCTGTCGAAGTATAACCATCTGCACTAACCGTCACAGTTTTATGCGTTTCTCCTACTGTCGTTGTTGTTGGTTTGCTATCCTTCCAAGCAACACTTGGATTTGTTATCCCTGTAGGAACTTCCACAAAATTACTTGCAGTGTCTACATTTTTAATAGTATCATCTTTAATCGCATAGATAGGCTTAGGCTGAACAGCAACTAGGCTAACCGTTTTAACGGTTTTATTCCCTTTTTTATCACGAACAAGAACTTTTATCTCAGTCTTAGAAGCTGTAGCGATGCTTCCTGTTATCGTCTTATTCGCACTATTATATTGCAAACCTGCTGGTAGATTTTTCACTTCTACCTTGCTATCATCTACCCCCACGCCTGAGTCAGATACGTTCAAGTTTAAGGTGATTTGCTTTCCAGCTTGAACAAGTGTATTTCCTAAACCAACTGTAGGATTTGTCCTATCTCCGTTCTGAGCAATTGCGCGATTCTCTGCGCTCTCTACTCTATCAGATGTTATAGCTTTGGCAACTACCTGACTGCCATCTTTAACTGTAGCGTCATTTATAGTAATAGCACCTGAAGTTGCATCAATGCTGATGCCATCTTTCTTACCTTCTGTAATACTCCATTTGTTCTGATTATTTTTTTCTGCCTTAACAGTTGTTGGATTATGTTCTTCGAATGTGTCCTTCTCTGTCTCTGTTAAATGACTAATAGTCGGAGACGGAGTATAAGTCACTTCCAATTTAGTCACATTTGTTTCATTCGCTGGAGTTACTGTAACATCACCGTTAGTTGCTGGAGTTACTGTTGGAGCTGTTGGTTTGACATTAACAGTCACATCAATTGTTTTATACGGTTTTACTTGTGTTGCGGTTGGTTGATCACTGCCAGTTTGTGATGGTGGTAGGGTCACTTTCACTTTATAGGTTCTTACCCCTGGTGTACTTGTGTCTGTACTTTCTACCCATTCGTAAGTCGTACCTGTTGGTAAATCATCTGACCCTTGCGCCTTCATCACCGCATCTTTAGCTTGCTCAGCTGTCAATTGATGACCCTTAGCAATTGTCAATTTTGTTGTATTAGCGGCTATATCAAACACTTTATGAACAAGAGTACCCTCATGTTTTAACTTATCTGCATCGCTTGGAGTGTCTGTAAATCGACCATAATTATACTTACCAGTGAATGTGTAAGTAGTTGAGCCTACTGTATCTTTCGCAAGTTCACCTGTAAATTCTGTTCCAGATTTTTCAGTGCCGTTTTCTTTTTTATAAACCCATGACATTCCATCAGGAACATTACGTCCGTTATTAACATAATAACCAGAATGATCACTTCCATGGCTTACTCCTGCAAAATCATAAATAGTATTTGCAATCGGGAATGTATTCAAAACTTTATAGGTTAAAGTAACTTTTTGAGTTCTATTTTCTCCGAAATTAACGGTTGCTTCTACCGTTTTTGTCTCTTCTTTTCCACTTCTTATGCTAGCAGTATCAAGCGTTGCTGTAACAGTTGCGCCTTGTGGTAAATCTTGAAGAGTATTTCCTTCTTGAACTTGAACTAATTTATTCAATTCAGCCGGAGTTAGAGCCTCTCCACGTTTAACATTAATAATATTACGCGCAACCAAGTTGTAACCCACCTTGAAGAATCCAAGGCTTGCTCCATCACTATTATCCTCATGACTCTTATTACCCGAAGCATCTGATGTTTTAGCAATTACTTCATATGTGGCTGGGTCTATTTCTTTTTTCAAGCGTGCAATAACATTCGCTTTTTCCACACCATTTTCTACAATAAGAGTTTTAGTGCTACCCTTTTTAACCCACATATTCAACTTACTACGAACCGTATTGCTAGTAGCATTTGTCGCATCGTCTTTATCGTAATTATCTGTTACTTTAACCAGACTAGTAAACGATGTATTTTCAGCTAAACGTGTTGCTTGATTACTTGAAGTTGCTAAAGTATTCGAATTCGAACGGGCTACCTCTGGCTTAATTGGATCAACAGGTACAAAATACAAATTGATAACATTAGTATTATTTTCTAACGTTGTATTGCGTTCCGCTAACAATGCTGCATCTGTCCATTTCGGCATCAAATACAACTTACGTTTCACAATTAGCGAAGATCCATCTTTCGCTTTCACAACAGGAGTTTTAATCGTAATTGTTCCTGCACTGTTGGATCCTGGAATTGTCGTAGTTCCTTTTTCTAAGTTAGTTCCAACGATGTTTCTGTCATTAACATCACTACGATTTGTCTCTACTAATTTATTTGCTGAATTATCGACAAATCCTCCACCGGCAAAATTATCACGAACAATATCTAATACGTTAACCGGTTTATTGTTGTGATAGAAGAAACCACCTTCATGTTTATAACCGTTTTCTTTTCTTTCACCTGCAACTTTATCACTACCATTCACAACTGTTAACGAAGGTTGCCCACTAGCATCCGGATTTTTCGGATTTGCTGTAATAGTGTTCAAAATGTCATTAATTGGTAATGGAGTACCTTTCGTTGCATCGAATTTATAAATTAAACTCTTGCCATCTTGGCTCCATTCAAAACCTTTGTCAGTAGGACGATTAGCTAGGATTCCATTATTCTTAAATGTCAAATTATAATCATCACGAATATGAGCATAACGAGTCACTACTCCAGTTGTAGGATTTACTTCTAGCTCTGCTACTTTATTATCTTTGTCCACCGCACGAATAACACCAGCGTCCGTAATGGTAATGTCATTTACTGTTTTACCTCTTAAGATACCATTTTTATTAGCTTCAAAAATCGCATTCTTAATGGCTGTTTTTTCTTCCTCGGATAAATTGCCTTTTTTTATTTGAACAATTTTATTAGCCGGTTGAGCAAATTCACTTCTTCCAGTAACTATTCTATTATCACTATCTGCTGAAGATACATCATAAGCTGTAGCACCTTGACCACCTGTCACTTTTACAACTGCATGAACTTGTTGTCCTTCTGTTAGATTAGTATTAGAAGTATAATCACTATTTTCAAAATTAACCGAGGTAGTTCCACTTGAAACAGTCTTACTAGCTATTTTAGTTGTTCCTTGATAAAGTTCAACTTTCACCGTTGCTCCAGTTTGCAATTGGTCATTTGTTGGAAGATTACTAACTGTTACAGTTGGTCTGGTACCTGCTGTACCGTAAAATTGTTCTGCTGCAAGCGTTGGTTTTTTAGGGCGAACATTAAATTCTACAGGTTTAGATACTGTTGGGCCTGAGTATATTTTGTAAGAAGCACTCTCATTATTTATTCTAATATTTTTATCATTTATTCCACTATTAGGGAATACAGCGGTAGCATAGTACTGAGTTTGTTTCCCAATTTTATTCAATTTACTATCATTAGAAACTTCACTAACTGTAATTGTTCTTGGATTTACTTCTTTCCATATAAATTTCATACCATTAGGATAATAATCATCTGTATCTCTGGTATTACTTTCAGCAACTTTAAGATAACGATGAGCATCACCTAGAGAATCCCCTACTTCAGGTGCAGCTGGACTATTGCTACTTTGAAGTTCAACCACACGATATTTAAATTTATATGTCGCAGTATTTTTACGAGAGTCTGTTGCAACAACAGTAGCTGTGCCTTCTCCAAATGGAGCGTCAGTTGCTACATTATTATCAGGAATTGTGTAGTTATAATCCTTACTTCCACTAGCTGTGACATTTGCAACTCCTTTTGGAAGTCCAGTAATCGATAAGTTTACATTATTCTTATTATCTTGAACTCTAAATGTAGGATTGAAGTTTGCTCCACGATAAATAATAAAACGATTATCATCTGCATTTTCTGTCAATTTTTTCCCGTTAAATGATACTGTTGGTGGAACATTATCTGGAGTTTTCACTGTATCTGTCGCTGAAGCTTCGTCACTATTTAAATAAGTTGCTTTAGCAGTTATTGTAGATAAATCTTTTACAGTTGGTTCTGTAATTGATACAACCCCATTAGATGAATTAACTGATACTCCATTTGGTAACGTATCAAGTGTTCCCCATGTAGTTCCTGATTTTTTAACCGTTATTGTAGTATCAGCATTTTGATCAGTAGGTCTATAAGATACCACTAATTTGTCTGTATTCCCTTTTGGCGTTACAGAAGCTGAACCATCTTCAGGCACACTAATTGCTGGAGCTGTAGGTGTTGCTTCTTTTCTAATATTTTTGAAAAGTACATCTACATAGTCTACGGAATCGTCTTGATTATTAGTACGAGCGTTATTTTCATTATCATAGTAAGTAACTTTGATTTGTTTTTTCACCCATACAGGCGTAGTTGATG
This sequence comes from Streptococcus mitis, assembly GCA_963515455.1. Classification (GTDB taxonomy): domain Bacteria; phylum Bacillota; class Bacilli; order Lactobacillales; family Streptococcaceae; genus Streptococcus; species Streptococcus mitis_DN. The sequence goes on from CAUPXP010000030.1 coordinate 6,666, forward strand.
TAACTGTCGGAACTGTACCCGATACATTTCCATTTGTATCAACTTTTTGATAAGCTTCACGAATAGCAGCATTCAATTTTGCAACATTTTCTGCAGAAATCTTTCCACCAGGTACGACATCAATATCATAAGGAACTTTAAAGAGTTCTTTTCTACCATTTTCTACAGTTAGTTCAATAACTCTAGTACCAGTAGTAAGGTCATTCGTTCCTCCTGCCCACTCGACAGATTTAACAGATTGTTCTTTAATTCTTGCGCTAGTTGTTGGGAAATCTTCTATTCTATCTTTATAAAACGAAAGACCAGGGTTCGTTGATTTCATATCTTCTCGAGTTGGTTCTCTAAATCCCTTGATATGAGAAGAGTCATATTTATATTCAACAATATAATCGGAAGCATTTCCCAAATTTCCGCTATAGGATTTTGTATCCCTAATCTCTTTTGCGATTGGTTTATAAATATCTGACTGAGTTACCACTCTATACGGTAAATTAAAGTTTATCGGCTGACCTTTTATATTTGCCTCAATATGAACAGTGTGATTTCCTTTTGTTCTATCAGCAGTTGTATTAACACCATCTTCACCAACTTGTCTAGCATATCTATTATGATTACCTTTATTAAAGTCTGCACTAAAGTTTCCCGTAGACTTATACGTATGATAATTTGTCACATCTCCAGAACCAGGTGTTGTTGTCCTATTAGTTACTGTATCTTCTATAGTAACCGCACCTGTCATTAAACCTGAACCATCTTCTGCGTCTAAAGCTCCAAGACCTGTTCCTTTTAGAAACGTTGTTTTTAATCTGTTAGTATCAACTGTAATATTATATCTTTCTTGAACTCCATACCATTGTTGATAACTCTTATGCATGAAACGTCCTGTTGGAATTTTTTCATAGGATTTCATCCCGGCAATATAGTATAGTGGCGCTTCAGTATCTCCTACTGTATCAAACTCAACAACATAAGTATTTCCTCTATCAAAGTCACGTGGTCTAAAAGCAAACACATTCTGAGTAGAACTTTTAATTTTATCGTATAACTTATTTGTTACAATTTTGTCTTCTTCAGTCATTCCATCTCTATTGAAATAAACTTCAGTATTATTTTTTACAAAATCATCCAAACCATAAATTCCACCACGGTTACCTACAATCCCATTTTGGACATTGGCAACATTTTCATAATAAGGCGTTCCATGAACTCCCGCATCTGGTGTACCAACAGATGTTAAATATTTATCAGAAGCTCCATTAAATACTTCTCTAACTCCACCTTGTTTTACCACTGCTCCATTTTCAATCAATTTCATGTTTCGAACTGAATGACCTTCTGGAACAGTAAAGTAATAAATTGGATTTTGTCTAGATTCGCGAGCATTATTATAGGTTATTTTCCAATGATACCCATCTGATTTTTTGGTAACTTCAGCAAAAACTTTGTTTTTTAATCTTTTTACAGGTTGTGGACCTAAATCCGCATTATTTCTACCATTAGCAGAAGCATTATCATTGTGTGAAATATATAAAAATGTGCCTGGTGGATATCCCGAACCATCATTTGCTTTTGTAATGTATCCAACAGTTGCTTCAGTTAAACGCTCATCACCATGGCTATCATAAACTTTACCATCTGCTGCTCTGTAATAAGTTGCAGTTCTAAAGTAAGAGTCCGGTGACATTCTCTTACCGTTATCAGAATCACGCTTTCCTGAATGTTCACGAGCAACTGCTAAGGCAAGTTTTCTCTCCGCTTGCTTACCTTGCTTCATTAATTCTTCGATTTCTGAAACCGTTAATTGTGGATTTTTTAACCCATTTTCAACAGAGCGAACAACTTCTTCCACACCTTCCAAAAATTTCTTGGTTTCAGGGCGTTCAATTTTTCTAGCGGCATCTAAGTAGCGAACCAAATAACTAGATAGTACTTCTAGTTTATCTTTTTTGGTGACAGTTTCCTCCTCTTTACCAGCTTTTTCAGACTTTCTGCCATCTTCAGTTCCTTCAACAGAAAGCGTACTTTTATCAGTCTTTTTAAGTTCTTTTTCATCTTGAACGTTAGAACTAACTGTGGAACCTTCTATTACTTTTGCAGGCTTATCTAAAGTGAGATTACCGTCTAACGTCGCTTCGCTAGTCCGTGTAGCATTCAAGGCTTCTTTATTTTCCTTAGAAACAGCGCTAGCTTCGTTAGCAGGCTTATTATCATCCTTAGACTGGAGCTGACGTACTTGCTCTACCATAGTTTGAACTCGACCCACTAAGGTTGCAACTGCTTCTTCAGATGTATTTTCATCTCCAAGCAAACGTTTGCTTTCGTCAGTTAATTGAGAAATCTGACTAGCTAGACTTGACAACTTCCCATTATCTATCTTAGCAATCTCTGCTTGAAGGTCACTAAGAGCCTGATTAAGAGCAGACTTATCCACCGATTTCTTAGTAATTGCCTCTTTCTCAGACCCTACTTCCTGTGATTTTTCTGAATGTCCCTCTGTAGGTGGAACTCCCTCGGTCAAACCAGTAACAGCAACCCCCACTTTTTCAGTATTGGCTGTTGCAGGAGAGACGGCCATATCCGCCTTAGCTACTCCATTCGCAAAAAAGATGAGCGCTGCAATCGCCACACTCGCAGCACCAAAATGGTACTTTCTTATAGAATAACGGTAAAGTTTTTCACCATTATCGTCACGCTTTTTACCAAACATAAGCATATCCTTTCATTGTTTCAATTGATTAGCTAAAAAGCTTTGAAACATAATATCTCAACACTATATTAATACTTTTACAATGCGAAATCAAGTATTTACATAAAGTTTATTCAAAACAAAAATACTACAACAATCGTGTTTATGAGCATTTTTTCAAGAATTATATATATATATTCAACTGTTATTGTACTTATATTTCGAATATCTAAACTATAAAATTTAATATAAATAAAAAACAGATCTTACCTTTTGATTCGGAAAAATCTGTCATTATTTTATTTTAAATGGTAGACTGCCTATCCTTACTTTTTATAGACAGCGGATTGATGAAAGCTTATTACTGGGTAAAAGGCTTATTCCCGAAAAACTCCAACCACGGTTTACGAACCTCGTCTTTGCTGGTTTCTCTGTATTTTTTTAGTTCTTATTTATGATAGTCTTTCAGCAACGCTTCAAACTCAGCCACAGTCATGCCTAATTGCTCACTTGCAACCTCAGGTGTTAGAAGACCTTGGCGGACTAGATTTACTAACATAGACAAACTTCCTTCAACTTTCCCACGCTCCAGTCCCTGTTCAATACCACGTTCCAATCCTTTTTCTTCGGCTCGTTCCAAGGCATAGTCCTGTGCTAACAAGACTTGTTCTTCTCGCATACGTAGTTGACTAAACATCTTCCTGTCCTCCTCGGACCAGCTCTTGTAGTCTAGCAGTTGGTCTGCTTGGCTGATGGCTCGCTCAGGTTGTTGGGTAAAGGGCTTATTCCCAAAAAACTCCAACCAGGGCTTGCGAACCTTGTCTTTGCTGGTTTCTCTGTATTTTTTGAGTTCTAAGAAAGCCATCTTGACCGTTAGTACTAGTCTTACAACAAGGCTTCAAACTCAGCCACAGTCATGCCTAACTGCTGGCTGGCAATCTCAGAAGTCAGAAGACCTTGACGGACTAAATTTAGTAGCATGGACATACTTCCTTCAACTTTCCCTCGCTCCAGTCCCTGTTCAAGACCTTCTTCTCGCCCTTTTTCAATACCCTCTGCACGGCCACGTTCAAGTCCACGCTCTAAACCTTGTTCAAGACCTTCTGCTCGACCACGTTCCAACCCTTTTTCCTCAGCTTGTTCCAAGGCATAGTCCTGTGCTAACAAGGCTTGTTCTTCTCGCATACGTAGTTGACTAAACATCTTCCTATCCTCCTCGGACCAGCTCTTGTAGTCTAGCAGTTGGTCTGCTTGGCTGATGGCTCGCTCGGGTTGCTGGGTAAAGGGTTTATTACCGAAAAACTCCAACCACGGCTTGCGAACACTATCCTTGCTGGTTTCTCTATATTTTTTTAATTCCAAGAATGCCATCTTGACCAGATGGTTTTCTTGACCGTTATTTGTGATGGTTAAGACCTCACCTGTCGTGTCCTCGCGCATGCTAAAACTATGAAAAGCCAAATCATCTGAGAAGTAATTGCTATCCACAATAGCTATTGCGTAAACAGGTGCGATATGCTTGTAACTCTGGTGGGTATCACCTTCTCGTTGGCGAATTTTTTCGAGATTTTGATTGACCTGACTACATAGATAAGCCCACAAGCGATTGATGAAAAAATTCTGATGATGAACTTGAATCTCAATAATTACTTGCGTTCCATTATCTAGTTCAGCTAAGACGTCTATACTGGTATAGAAATCCTGGGCCGAGTAGGGCATGGAAGGCAAGACGTGAATATTGCTTCCCTCCAAAATCGTCACATTTTTTGCTGGTAAATCCAGCATATCGCGAATAAATTGACAAGTGATTTCTGGATTGCTAAAAATCTTCTTAGCAACCAAGTCATTGGTTGGGCTAATGCCCGGATGTCTGAGAATCATCCATTCCCTCCTTCTATTATACCATATTTTAAAATCTAATTTTGCTAGATTCTATGGTTCTATCTATTTATTCGGAAAAAATAGAAAGAGTAGAGAAAATTAGGAGAAATTTTAAACTATATTATTTATCTGAAAGCGAGGGCTACTCACCACGGATATTATAAGCCTGATAAAAACAAAAGAGCTAGCCTAAGCTAACTCTTATCCTATGCGGAGAGAGGGACTTGAACCCTCACGACCTAAAGCGGTCACAGGATCCTTAGTCCTGCGCGTCTGCCAATTCCGCCATCCCCGCGTCGATTACTTTACTAGTATATCAACTTTTGGGATACTTGTCAACACTTTTTTCAAAATTTTTCATTTCATCAACCAAATTACTCTAAAATTTCATTTAGATTTTCATCTACTAACTTAGCTCCAAGTGTATTTTTGAAATGACCTAGGGCAAATTGGTGATTTTCAGGCCAGATGGAAGCAACAGCTGGTTGAACAATCTCGATATCATATCCTAGATTATAGGCATCGATAGCTGTATGCAGGACACAGATATCCGTCAAGACTCCTGTTAAAATAACTGTAGAAATTCGACGCTCTCTCAAACGGATATCTAGGTCAGTCCCTGAAAAAGCTGAGTAATGACGTTTATCCATCCAAAAGACACGACTGTCTGAACCATGCTCTTGATAAAAGATCCCCAAATCTCCATATAAATTCCGTCCACTAGTCCCAATCAAATTGTGAGGCGGGAATAGTTTACTTTCTGGATGGAAACAATCGTTTTCTTCATGAGCATCGATGGTAAAGAAGATGTAATCCCCTCGTTCAAAAGCTAATCGAGTCACCTTGCTAATGGCTTCTGAAATAGCTTGAGCTGGAGCCCCTGCTGTCAATTTACCACTATCAGCAACAAAATCTTCTGTATAATCAATCGAAATTAAAGCCTTAGCCATTAGTAATCTCTTTTCTTCACTTCTTCAAAAATATCTGAAATCAAGACCTTAAGGTAGGTTCCCTTCATTCCAAGCGAGCGACTTTCAATAATTCCCGCAGATTCAAGTTTACGAAGGGCATTGACAATCACAGAGCGGGTAATCCCAATACGGTCTGCAATTACAGACGCAGTCAACTGCCCTTCATTTCCATTTAACTCCCCTAAAATGGCTGAAACAGCACGGAGTTCGGAGTAAGAAAGGGTATTAACCGCCATGGTAACAGCAGTACGGCGACGGATATTTTTCTCATCTTCTTCACGCTGGAAGTTGAGGAGTTGAATCCCAACCACGGTACTGGCAATCTCAACAAGAATCAAGTCCTCATCTTCGAATTTTTTATCATTGCGCCAAATAATCAAAGAACCAAGGCGAATCCCCGATACATGAATCGGTGCAATAGTCGTCAAGCCATCTGGAAAATCGTCTCTACTCTCAACAGGGAAAATACTCATATCATGCTCAACAGGCAAGTTTGCTTCTGTTTCGTAAATCATATTAGCCCCTTGAACGTAGTCATCTGGGAAAATCTTAGTTTGGAAGAATTGCTCTACGCGATCTGTATTTGTTTTATAACGCATAAAATAGCCAAGCAGACGTCCCTTACTATTGATAATGCAGGCATTGCAATGAATAATATCCGCTAACTGACGCGTAATAGCGTTGTAAGGCAGCTCATCCTGCAACTGCTCCTCTGAGCGCTTCAAAATTGATGTAATCTTTCTTGTTTTTTCTAATAAATGTGCCATTTTTCACCTCGAATTTAATCGCTATCATTATAACATAAAAACGTCTCTTTTTCAATAATTATCTGAAAATTCCTTATTGACTTGCAATTTTTAAAAACCAGAATATTTTTAATTAAATTGTTCCTTTTCTATTGACAAGTTGCCTGTTTTTGTGTATCATAACATTATAAAAAGATAATACAACAATTTTATTTATCTTTTTTCACATTCGGTCTCCTTATATAAAAAAAGCGATTCATTTTGAACCGCTTTTTCTTATTTATCGCCCTTGTTACGAATAACAAAGCCTGTTTGCTTTTCGCTTGAAGTAGTGCGTGGTTTTTTATTATCCTTACGGTAACGTTTTTCCTTATCAAAACGATCGTTGCCACGACTTCCTTTTTTGAAATCATCACGGCGACCACCACGACGGTTGTCTCCACGGCGATTATCACGACGGTCATCTCCACGACGACCTCCCTTAGCTTTACCACCGAAGCCATTACCTGATGGTTTAAATGGCAGTGGTTTTTCACGCGCAATCTCCACTTCAGGAAGGCTATCTGGATCTTGGACTGTCAGACTCAAGATATACATAGCCAATTCTTCTGGAGTAAATTCGGCAGCTAACTTACGAGCATCTTTAACAAATTTCTCAAAGTTCCCACGAATGGCTTCGTCTGCGAAGTCTCGTTCGATTTTCTTGAGCGCTACTTGTTTTTTAGCTTGGAAGGCTTCTTCTGCACTTGCAGGTTTAAGACCTTTCATGCGTTTCTTGGTCAAGTTTTCAATGATTTGCAGGTAACCCATTTCGTTTGGAGCAACAAAAGTAATAGACTGACCTGACTTACCAGCACGACCTGTACGACCGATACGGTGAACATAACTTTCAGGATCTTGTGGAATATCGTAGTTATAGACATGGGTCACACCTGAAATATCCAAGCCACGCGCTGCAACGTCTGTCGCAACCAAAACATCAAGATTGCCATTTTTAAAGTCACGAAGGACACGAAGACGTTTGTTTTGGTCTAGGTCTCCATGAATTCCTTCTGCACGGAAGCCACGGATTTTCAAACCACGAGTCAATTCATCTACACGGCGTTTTGTACGACCAAATACGATAGCAAGCTCAGGCTGTTCCACATCCATAAGACGAGTCATAGTATCAAATTTTTCTTGTTCCTTAACACGGATATAGTATTGGTCAACCAATTCTGTTGTCAATTCCTTAGCCGCAATCTTCACATGCTCAGGTTCTTTCATAAACTGAACACCGATACGTTTAATGGCATCTGGCATAGTTGCTGAGAAAAGTAAGGTTTGACGGCTTTCAGGGACACGGGAGATGATAGCTTCGATATCTTCAAGGAAGCCCATATTGAGCATTTCATCCGCTTCGTCAAGGATAAGCGTTTCAATATCTTGTAATTTCAAAGCCTTGCGTTTGATCAAGTCCAAGAGACGACCAGGTGTTCCCACCACGATATGGGCACCAGATTTAAGAGCCTTAATTTGTTTTTCAATGCTCGATCCGCCATATACTGAACGAACTTTGACTCCCTTACTACGACCAAAGCGGAAGAGTTCTTCGTGACTTTGGACAGCGAGTTCACGAGTTGGAGCGATGACCAAGGCTTGGATGGTCGCTTCTTCTGTACGGATTTTTTCAAGAGTAGGCAAGCCAAAGGCTGCGGTTTTTCCTGTACCAGTCTGAGCTTGACCGATAACGTCCTTACCTTCTAGAGCCAAGGGAATAGTTTGTTCTTGGATCGGACTGGCTTCTACAAAACCAGCTTTTTCAATCTCTGCTAGCAAATCAGCAGACAAGTTTAATTCATTAAATTTCACGTTATTCTTCTTTCTAAAGGTGGTGCGAAGCCACCC
>CAUPXP010000031.1:0-14745 GCA_963515455.1 Streptococcus mitis
TTAGCATCGATTTCTTTCATCTCATTCAAGACAGCAGCATCTACACCACGTGTAGCCAATTTTTCTGCGACAGCATCAAAATCTGTACGAATACGTTTGATATCTAACATAAGAACTCCTTTATGAAAAAAGCACACCTGACAAAGCGTTGGAGTGGCAGGGCCACGGTTCCATCCAACTTCACAGGTGTGCACTTGATTGTGTATGTAATTGTTACTAACGGTAGAATTTCACCTATCCCTCCTATCTGCTCGCAGCATCCGCAGACTTTCTGAAAGAAGAAGATAACCTACTTATCCGTTGCTATGATTATACTAAAGTTTCTACTTTTTTGCAAATAGATTTTTAAATTTTTGGCTAATTGTCTGAATCAGGGTCGGAAGTTTGACGACCTTGTCATTTCCCAGTTTTTCACGAGCAATTTTGAGAATGGCACCTGAGTCTTTTGAAGCAAAGAGGAATTTTCCTTTGTCTGTAAAGACTTCGAAGTGGCGACTGATTTTTCGTCCAGTGACATTGGCTCCAATCTGATTGATATGCCCCCAAGGAATCTGGATAAATTGTTCGACATTGACGTCTGGGTAAAATTCTAAGGCCTGATCTCCGACCAGGAATTTCCCAACTTTCCCAGCGATAGAGAGGTAGGAAGTGCCTGTCGTGCTGAGAAGCACTGTTTTATTAAGTGATTGGGCCATGATTAGTCTTCCTTACTTTCGCCGAAAAAGGCATTGTAGAGGGCTTTGATTGCTGCTTTCTCTTGGTCTTTATTGACAACGAACATAATAGACACTTCACTAGAACCTTGAGACATCATCTGGATGTTGATCTTGTTTTCAGATAGAGCGCGTGTCGCAGTAGCAGTTACTCCGATATGACTCTTCATTTTTTCTCCAACAATCATAATGATAGAAAGGTCGTGTTCGATTTCTGCATGGTCTACTTCAGCCTTCTGAACCAACTGACGCAGGATTTCTTCTTCCTTGATAGGAGTTAGTTCGCGAGAACGGAGGATGATTGAAAGATCGTCGATACCGGTTGGCATATGTTCCCAACCGATGTTAAGATCTTCAAGGATTTGCAGAACCTTGCGTCCAAATCCAACCTCACGGTTCATAAGGTATTTCGACATGTTGATGCTGACAAAGCCTGAGTCACCAGCAATTCCCACAACTGGAAATTCATCACTACTGTGTTTTAGAACGATACGAGTACCTGGATGGTCAGGGTTGTTGGTATTCTTGATAACCAGAGGAATTTTTCCACGGTAGGCAGGAAGAAGAGCTTCGTCATGAAGGACTGAGAATCCTGCATAGGCCAACTCACGCATTTCACGGTAGGTCAACTCAGGAATCGAGTGTGGTTGGTGGATAATACCAGGGTGGGCTGCAAAGATACCATCAACGTCTGTAAAGTTTTCATAGAGGTCGGCCTTAACACCGGCAGCAATGATCGAACCTGTAATGTCTGATCCTCCACGTGAGAAGGTACAGATCTGATTTTCCTTGGTAACTCCAAAGAAACCAGGAATGACAAGGACTTCATTTGCATTTGTCAATTCTTCAATCTTATCATAACTTGATGGAATGATGCGAGCGTGACCGGGTTCACTTGTTACCACAATCCCAGCTTCTCTAGGGTGCACATAGCGTGCATCAATCCCGTTTTGATTAAAGTAGGCAGCAATCAATTTAGCATTGTTATTTTCACCAGCTGCTAGGAAAGTGTCGTAGAGAAATTTATTTTCTTCGATAGGAAGAGTGGCTAAGGCACGAATACTTTTAGAAATTTTTTCTAGAACAGCTGGTTTTAGTCCTAGTTCACTAACCATAGCAGCATAGCGGTCGATAATCCAGCTTTGGCTCTTGCTAATGTCGTTACCAGCAACATAGTCGCGGTAGTATTTAATCAAGGCATCCGTCACCTTAGTGTCTTCAGCATTGCGTTTTCCTGGTGCAGAAACAACTACAAAACGACGCTCTGGATCGCTTTTAACGATGTTTAAAACTTTTTCTAATTGACCAGCAGAGGCAAGAGAACTACCTCCAAATTTAACAACTTTCATAAGAACTCCTAAAGTAAGTATTTTATACGATTATAGCAGAAAGAAAGCCTTTTTTCAATGAAGAAAATAAGATGCTTTCTACATTAAAGCGAGCATTTCCAATCGGCTGAGACACTTTCAGTCAATTTTTTCTTGCTTTCTGTTCCTAAAAAAGATATACTTTGAAAACAAAATAATTTAATATTCAATGAAAATCAAAGAGCAAACTAGGAAGCTAGCCGTAGACTGCTCAAAGCACTGTTTTGAGGTTGTGGATAGAACTGACGAAGTCAGTAACCATACCTACGGCAAGGCAAAGCTGACGTGGTTTGAAGAGATTTTCGAAGAGTATAAACTGCTTATAAAAATAAAAAGGAGTCCAGATGGAACACATTATTTATCAGCTTGAAGAGGACTTGGCAATCCTTACCTTGAATCGTCCTGAGGTCGCAAATGGTTTTCATATTCCCATGTGTGAGGAGATTTTAGAAGCGCTGACTTTAGCAGAAGAAAATCCAGCTGTGCATTTTATCTTAATCAATGCCAATGGCAAAGTCTTTTCAGTTGGAGGAGATTTGGTAGAGATGAAGCGGGCAGTGGATGAGGATGATATTCCATCATTGACAAAAATCGCAGAGTTGGTCAATGCTATTTCTTATAAAATCAAGCAAATAGCTAAACCTGTTTTAATGGAAGTTGACGGTGCTGTTGCAGGTGCCGCAGCGAATATGGCTGTTGCGGCAGATTTCTGTTTGGCGACGGATAATGCTAAGTTTATTCAAGCCTTTGTTGGCGTTGGCTTGGCTCCAGATGCAGGGGGAATTCATCTCTTGAGCCGCAGTATCGGTGTGACGCGTGCTGCTCAATTAGCCATGACAGGTGAGGCTTTGACCGCAGAAAAAGCCCTAGAATGGGGGCTAGTTTACCGCGTTTCTGAAGCTGAAAAACTTGAAAAGACGAGAGAACAGCTTCTTAAAAAATTAAGACGTGGTTCAAGTAATTCCTATGCAGCCATTAAGAAGTTGGTTTGGGAGAGCCAATTTAAAGACTGGCAGGATTACGCTACTTTAGAACTGAACCTACAGGAATCCTTAGCTCAAACAGAGGATTTCAAAGAAGGAGTGCGAGCTCATTCGGAGAGAAGAAGACCTAAATTTACAGGAAAATAAAAAAATACTTGCATCATTCTTTGAACTTTGATATAATTCTCTTGTCAAATGTTTTGATTGTAAAAGTTTTTTGAGAAGGAGGGAAAGAAAGATTGGACTACCAACGAATTAATGAATATTTAACATCTATATTTAACAATGTCCTTGTCATTGAGGAAGTGAGCTTGAGAGGTAGTCGTTTCAAGGATATCTCCATCAAAGAAATGCATACGATTGATGTGATTGGGAAATTCCCAGACGTGACACCAAGTCAAGTGTCAAAAGAGTTGATGGTGACTCTTGGGACCGTTACGACTAGTTTGAATAATCTCGAACGCAAGGGTTACATTGAACGCATTCGCTCAGAGCAGGATCGTCGTGTGGTGCATCTACATTTGACAAAGAAGGGTCGCTTGGTTCATAGGCTACATAAACGCTTCCACAAGGCCATGGTTGAAAAAATCATTGATGGTATGAGTAAGGAAGAAATTGATGTTATGAGCAAAGGTTTGACCAATCTTTATCAATTTTTGGAGGATTTGAAATAATGGCTTTTGCAAAAATAAGCCAGGTTGCTCATTATGTGCCAGAGCAAGTGGTTACAAATCACGACTTGGCTCAGATTATGGATACCAATGATGAGTGGATTTCAAGTCGGACGGGAATACGACAAAGGCATATTTCAAGAACAGAATCTACCAGTGATTTGGCTACAGAGGTTGCTAAGAAACTGATGACAAAAGCTGGAATCACAGGGGAAGAGCTGGATTTTATCATCCTAGCCACCATTACTCCAGATTCGATGATGCCCTCTACAGCTGCTCGTGTTCAAGCTAATATTGGTGCAAAAAAAGCTTTTGCTTTTGACCTAACAGCGGCTTGCAGTGGATTTGTATTTGCTCTTTCAACTGCTGAAAAGTTTATCGCTTCTGGTCGCTTTCAAAAAGGCTTGGTGATTGGTAGTGAAACCCTCTCTAAGGCAGTTGATTGGTCAGACCGATCAACAGCTGTTTTGTTTGGAGATGGTGCTGGTGGTGTCTTGCTAGAAGCTAGCGAGCAAGAGCATTTCTTGGCTGAGAGTCTCAATAGTGATGGAAGTCGTAGCGAATGTCTAACGTACGGACATTCAGGCTTACATTCTCCATTTTCAGATCAAGAAAATGCAGATTCATTTTTGAAGATGGATGGACGCGCAGTCTTTGATTTTGCTATTCGAGATGTAGCCAAGTCTATCAAACAGACTATTGATGAATCTCCTATAGAGGCGACAGACTTGGATTATCTGCTACTTCATCAGGCTAATGACCGTATTTTGGATAAAATGGCTAGAAAAATTGGTGTCGACCGAGATAAACTTCCAGCCAATATGATGGAATATGGCAATACCAGTGCAGCCAGTATCCCGATTTTACTTTCAGAGTGTGTAGAACAAGGTCTCATCCCTTTAGATGGTAGCCAGACTGTTCTTCTATCAGGCTTCGGTGGAGGCTTGACCTGGGGCACGCTCATTCTTACAATTTAGGTAATCATGTGGTGAACACATTGTTATAAAAAACTATTTATTTTAAAGGAGTCCTATCATGGCAGTATTTGAAAAAGTACAAGAAATTATCGTTGAAGAACTTGGGAAAGACGCATCAGAAGTAACACTTGAATCAACTTTTGATGACTTGGATGCAGATTCATTGGACTTGTTCCAAGTAATCTCAGAAATCGAAGATGCTTTTGATATCCAAATCGAAGCAGAGGATGACTTGAAAACAGTTGGTGACTTGGTTGCCTACGTTGAAGAGCAAACAAAATAATACTCAATGAAAATCAAAGAGCAAACTAGGAAGCTAGCCGCAGGCTGTACTTGAGTACGGCAAGGTGACGCTGACGTGGTTTGAATTTGATTTTCGAAGAGTATAAGAAGAATATAAGATAGAAGGAGTAGGGAAACCCGCTCCCTCTTGTTTAGGCAATAGTTTGATTGTCAAATTATGACGGTATCGAACTATTACGTAAGCAAGAAACGATGGAGGCACTATGAAAACGCGTATTACAGAATTATTGAATATTGAGTATCCTATTTTCCAAGGAGGAATGGCTTGGGTTGCTGATGGTGATTTGGCAGGAGCTGTTTCCAAGGCTGGAGGACTAGGCATTATCGGTGGTGGGAATGCACCGAAAGAAGTCGTCAAGGCCAATATTGACAAGATCAAATCGTTGACTGATAAACCTTTTGGTGTCAACATCATGCTCTTGTCTCCCTTTGTGGAAGATATTGTAGATCTCGTTATCGAGGAAGGGGTTAAGGTAGTGACAACAGGTGCAGGAAATCCTGGTAAATACATGGAACGTTTCCATGAAGCAGGGATTACAGTTATTCCTGTTGTACCAAGCGTTGCCCTAGCTAAACGAATGGAAAAAATTGGTGCGGACGCTGTTATTGCAGAAGGAATGGAAGCTGGGGGACATATCGGTAAATTAACAACCATGACCTTGGTGCGTCAAGTGGCGGCAGCTGTATCTATTCCTGTTATTGCGGCAGGAGGGATTGCGGATGGTGAAGGTGCTGCGGCTGGATTTATGCTAGGTGCAGAGGCTGTTCAGGTTGGAACGCGTTTTGTCGTTGCCAAAGAGTCTAATGCCCATCCAAATTATAAGGCGAAAATTTTAAAAGCTAGAGATATTGATACTACGATTTCAGCTCAACACTTTGGCCATGCTGTTCGTGCTATTAAAAATCAATTGACTCGTGATTTTGAAAAAGCTGAGAAAGATGCCTTTAAACAGGAAAATCCTGATTTAGAAATCTTTGAACAAATGGGAGCAGGTGCCCTAGCCAAAGCGGTTGTTCACGGAGATGTGGATGGTGGGTCTGTTATGGCAGGTCAAATTGCAGGGCTTGTTTCCAAAGAAGAAACCGTTGAAGAAATCCTAAAAGATTTGTATTACGGAGCAGCTAAGAAAATTCAAGAAGAAGCCTCTCGTTGGGCAGGAGTTGTAAGAAATGACTAAAACAGCCTTTTTATTTGCTGGCCAAGGTGCCCAGTATCTAGGTATGGGACGGGATCTCTATGATCACTACCCGATTGTCAAAGAAACGATTGATCAAGCGAGTCAGGTACTCGGTTATGATTTGCGTCATCTCATTGATACGGAAGAAGAAAAACTCAATCAGACCCGCTATACGCAACCAGCTATTTTAGCAACTTCAGTTGCTATCTACCGTTTATTGCAAGAAAAGGGCTATCAGCCTGATATGGTTGCTGGTTTGTCCCTTGGAGAATACTCTGCCTTGGTGGCCAGTGGCGCCTTGGATTTTGAAGATGCGGTTGCCTTGGTAGCTAAGCGTGGAGCATTCATGGAAGAAGCGGCTCCTGCTGGTTCTGGCAAGATGGTAGCAGTTCTCAATACGCCAGTAGAGGTCATTGAGGAAGCATGTCAAAAAGCTGCTGAACTTGGAGTGGTTACTCCAGCAAACTATAATACACCTGCACAAATTGTGATTGGTGGAGAAGTGATTGCAGTTGATCGAGCTGTTGAACTCTTGCAAGAAGCAGGTGCCAAACGCTTGATTCCTCTCAAGGTTTCAGGTCCTTTTCATACCGCTCTCCTTGAGCCTGCTAGCCAGAAATTAGCTGAAACTCTAGCTCAAGTAAGTTTTTCAGATTTTACTTGTCCCCTAGTCGGCAATACAGAAGCAGCTGTCATGAAAAAAGAAGATATCGCACAACTCTTGACGCGTCAGGTCAAGGAACCAGTTCGTTTCTATGAAAGTATTGCGGTTATGCAAGAAGCAGGCGTAACCAACTTTATCGAGATTGGACCGGGGAAAGTTTTGTCAGGCTTTGTCAAAAAAATTGATAAAACGGTTAAACTAGCCAATGTTGAAGATCAGGCGAGTTTGGAAGCCTTGCTAGAAAACGAGTAATCCCTTCTTCCATAAATAAAAGAGGAAACAGGAGAAAAGAATGCAACTAAAAAATAAAAATATCTTTATTACAGGTTCGAGTCGTGGAATTGGTCTTGCCATTGCCCACAAGTTTGCTCAAGCAGGAGCCAACATTGTCTTAAACAGCCGTGGGGCAATTTCAGAGGACTTGCTAGCCGAGTTTGCAGACTATGGTGTCAAGGTAGTTCCCATTTCAGGAGACGTGTCGGATTTTGCAGACGCTAAGCGTATGGTTGAGCAAGCTATTGCTGAGCTGGGTTCAGTAGATGTTTTGGTCAACAATGCAGGAATTACCCAAGATACCCTGATGCTCAAGATGACAGAAGCGGATTTTGAAAAAGTGCTTAAAGTGAATCTGACTGGTGCCTTTAACATGACACAATCAGTCTTGAAACCGATGATAAAAGCCAGAGAAGGTGCTATCATTAATATGTCTAGTGTTGTTGGTTTGATGGGAAATATCGGTCAAGCTAACTATGCTGCTTCTAAGGCTGGTTTGATTGGTTTTACCAAGTCTGTGGCGCGTGAAGTGGCCAATCGCAATATCAGAGTTAATGCTATTGCACCTGGAATGATTGAGTCCGATATGACAGCTGTCCTATCAGACAAGGTCAAAGATGCCATGCTGGCGCAAATTCCTATGAAAGCATTTGGGCAGGCAGAGCAGGTTGCAGATTTAACAGTATTTTTAGCAGGCCAAGATTATCTAACTGGTCAAGTGGTTGCCATTGATGGTGGCTTAAGTATGTAGAGAAGCTAGAGGTAAAAAAGATGAAACTAAATCGCGTAGTAGTAACAGGTTATGGAGTAACATCTCCAATCGGAAATACACCAGAAGAATTTTGGAATAGTTTGACAACTGGAAAAATCGGAATTGGTCCAATTACAAAATTTGATCATAGTGACTTTGATGTGCATAATGCGGCAGAAATTCAAGATTTTCCTTTTGATAAATACTTTGTAAAGAAAGATACCAATCGTTTTGACAACTATTCTTTGTATGCCTTGTACGCAGCTCAAGAAGCTGTTAATCATGCAGGTCTTGATGTAGAGGCTCTTGACAAGGATCGTTTTGGTGTTATCGTTGCCTCTGGTATTGGTGGAATCAAGGAAATTGAAGATCAAGTGCTTCGTCTCAACGAAAAAGGGCCAAAACGTGTGAAACCATTGACCCTTCCAAAAGCCTTGCCAAATATGGCTTCAGGAAATGTCGCTATGCGTTTTGGAGCAAATGGTGTTTGTAAATCCATCAATACTGCCTGCGCTTCATCAAATGACGCGATTGGGGATGCCTTCCGCTCGATTAAGTTTGGTTTCCAAGATGTTATGTTGGTAGGTGGTTCAGAAGCCTCAATTACACCTTTTGCTATTGCAGGTTTCCAAGCCTTGACAGCTCTCTCTACTACAGAGGATCCAGCTCGTGCTTCTATCCCATTTGATAAGGACAGAAATGGTTTTGTCATGGGAGAAGGTTCAGGGATGTTGGTTCTTGAAAGTCTTGAACACGCTGAAAAGCGTGGGGCTACTATCCTTGCTGAAGTGGTTGGTTACGGAAATACTTGTGATGCCTACCACATGACTTCACCACATCCAGAAGGTCAGGGAGCTATCAAGGCCATCAAACTAGCCTTGGAAGAAGCTGAAATTTCTCCAGAGCAAGTAGCCTATGTCAATGCTCACGGAACGTCAACTCCTGCTAATGAAAAAGGAGAAAGTGGTGCAATCGTAGCTGTTCTTGGTAAGGAAGTACCTGTATCATCAACCAAGTCTTTCACAGGACATTTGCTGGGGGCTGCAGGCGCGGTAGAAGCTATCGTCACAATCGAAGCCATGCGTCATAACTTTGTACCAATGACAGCTGGAACAAGTGAAGTATCAGATTATATCGAAGCCAATGTCGTTTATGGACAAGGCTTGGAGCAAGAAATTCCATACGCTATTTCAAATACCTTTGGTTTTGGTGGCCACAATGCAGTTCTTGCTTTCAAACGTTGGGAGAATAAATAAGTATGAATTTAAACGATATTAAAGATTTGATGGCTCAATTTGACCAATCAAGTTTGAGAGAATTTTCTTATAAAAATGGGACGGATGAGTTGCAGTTTAGCAAGAATGAAGCTAGACTCGTATCCGAAGTTGCAGCTCAAGTCGCTCCAGCGCCCATTCTAGCAACACCAAGTCCAGCGGCTCCTACATCTGCTCCAGCAGAGACTGTAACAGAAGAAGTTCAAGCTGTAGCTGAAACAAGCGTGGCTGCTGAGGGAGATCTTGTAGAGAGCCCACTTGTTGGGGTGGCTTACTTGGCTGCTGGACCAGATAAACCTGCCTTCGTTTCAGTTGGCGATAGTGTCAAAAAAGGCCAAACATTGGTCATTATCGAAGCCATGAAAGTTATGAATGAAATTCCTGCACCTAAGGATGGTGTGGTAACAGAAATTCTCGTTTCAAATGAAGAAATGGTTGAGTTTGGTAAAGGATTGGTACGTATCAAATGATCGATATTCAAGGAATCAAAGAAGCCCTTCCCCACCGTTATCCTATGCTCCTAGTAGACCGTGTCTTGGAAGTGAGCGAGGACACTATTGTTGCTATCAAAAATGTGACCATCAACGAGCCCTTCTTTAATGGTCATTTCCCTCAATATCCAGTTATGCCAGGTGTTCTGATTATGGAAGCCTTGGCGCAAACTGCTGGTGTCTTGGAGTTATCAAAACCTGAAAATAAAGGAAAACTGGTCTTTTACGCTGGTATGGACAAGGTTAAATTCAAGAAGCAAGTTGTACCAGGTGACCAATTGCTTATGACAGCGACTTTTGTAAAACGTCGTGGCACAATCGCTGTGGTTGAAGCAAAGGCTGAAGTGGATGGCAAGCTTGCAGCTAGTGGTACTCTTACCTTTGCAATAGGGAACTAAGGAGGTTCTCCATGTTTCGAAAAATTTTAATTGCCAATCGTGGTGAAATTGCGGTTCGTATTATCCGCGCGGCGCGTGAATTGGGGATTGCGACGGTGGCGGTTTATTCGACTGCTGATAAGGAAGCCCTTCATACGCTTTTGGCAGATGAAGCAGTTTGTATCGGTCCTGGCAAGGCAACAGAGTCTTATCTTAATATCAATGCGGTTCTATCAGCTGCAGTCTTGACTGAGGCAGAAGCTATTCACCCCGGTTTTGGATTTCTCAGTGAAAATTCCAAATTTGCGACCATGTGTGAAGAAGTTGGTATCAAGTTTATCGGCCCATCTGGTCATGTCATGGATATGATGGGGGATAAGATCAATGCGCGCGCTCAGATGATCAAAGCAGGCGTGCCTGTTATACCAGGTTCAGATGGAGAAGTGCATAACTCTGAGGAAGCTTTGATTGTTGCTGAAAAAATTGGCTATCCTGTTATGCTCAAGGCTTCAGCAGGTGGTGGTGGTAAAGGGATTCGTAAGGTTGAAAAACCAGAAGACCTCGTTTCCGCCTTTGAAACTGCCTCTAGTGAAGCCAAGGCCAATTATGGCAATGGTGCCATGTACATAGAACGGGTCATCTATCCAGCTCGTCACATCGAGGTTCAAATCCTAGGAGATGAACACGGAAATGTGATTCATTTAGGTGAACGGGATTGTTCTCTTCAACGGAATAATCAAAAGGTTTTGGAAGAAAGTCCTTCGATTGCAATTGGCAAAACGCTACGCAATGAAATCGGTGCTGCGGCTGTTCGAGCGGCAGAGTCTGTTGGTTATGAGAATGCAGGGACCATTGAGTTTCTGCTTGATGAAGCCAGTGGCAATTTCTATTTCATGGAAATGAATACTCGTGTACAAGTAGAACATCCAGTAACAGAGTTTGTTTCAGGTGTGGATATCGTTAAGGAACAAATTCGCATTGCGGCAGGTCAGCCTCTGTCTGTGAAGCAAGAAGATATTGTTCTAAGAGGGCATGCTATCGAGTGTCGTATCAATGCAGAAAATCCAGCCTTTAACTTTGCCCCAAGTCCAGGTAAGATCACCAATCTCTATCTTCCAAGTGGAGGAGTTGGCTTGCGCGTGGATTCAGCAGTTTATCCAGGTTATACCATTCCGCCCTATTATGATAGTATGATTGCTAAAATCATCGTACATGGAGAAAATCGTTTTGATGCCTTGATGAAAATGCAACGTGCTCTCTATGAACTAGAGATTGAAGGGGTGCAGACCAATGCAGATTTCCAGCTTGACCTCATTTCAGATCGCAATGTCATTGCTGGAGATTACGATACTTCCTTCTTGATGGAAACCTTCTTACCTAAGTATCAAGAAAAAGAATAAAATGACTTCAAGAGTTTAAACCGAAAAGGGGAATCAATGGCTCTATTTAGTAAAAAAGATAAGTATATTCGAATCAATCCCAATCGTTCGGTTAGGGAAAAACCTCAAGCTAAGCCAGAGGTTCCAGATGAATTATTTTCCCAGTGTCCGGGCTGTAAGCATACCATCTATCAGAAGGATCTGGGAAGTGAGCGTATCTGTCCGCACTGTAGCTATACCTTTCGTATTTCTGCCCAAGAACGCTTGGCTTTGACGATTGATATGGGAACCTTCAAGGAATTGTTTACGGGGATTGAAAGTAAGGATCCCTTGCATTTCCCTGGTTACCAAAAGAAACTGGCATCTATGCGTGAAAAAACAGGTCTGGATGAAGCGGTTGTGACAGGAATAGCTCTTATTAAAGGTCAGACTGTGGCTCTTGGGATTATGGATTCTAACTTTATCATGGCTTCTATGGGTACAGTTGTAGGTGAGAAAATCACTCGTTTGTTTGAGTATGCGACTGTCGAAAAATTGCCAGTTGTCCTCTTCACAGCCTCTGGTGGCGCCCGTATGCAGGAAGGAATCATGAGTCTCATGCAGATGGCCAAGATTTCTGCAGCGGTTAAACGCCATTCAAATGCTGGTCTCTTTTACCTGACCATTTTAACAGATCCAACGACAGGTGGTGTAACAGCTTCCTTCGCTATGGAAGGCGATATCATTCTAGCTGAACCACAAAGTTTGGTTGGTTTTGCTGGGCGTCGTGTCATTGAAAATACGGTTCGTGAAAGCTTGCCTGAGGATTTCCAAAAGGCGGAATTCCTATTGGAACATGGCTTTGTGGATGCTATTGTCAAAAGAAGAGACTTGCCAGATACGATTGCTAGCCTAGTCAGATTGCATGGAAGGAGTCCAAGATGAATATTGCAAAAATAGTCAGAGAAGCGCGTGAGCAGAGTCGCTTGACAAGCTTGGATTTTGCGACAGGCATTTTTGATGAATTTATCCAATTACACGGGGACCGTTCTTTTCGTGATGATGGTGCAGTTGTTGGTGGTATCGGCTGGCTTGGAGATCAAGCTGTAACAGTGGTTGGTATCCAAAAAGGCAAGAGTTTACAAGATAACCTCAAGCGGAATTTTGGTCAACCGCATCCAGAAGGCTACCGCAAGGCCCTACGGTTGATGAAACAGGCTGAAAAGTTTGGCCGTCCAGTTGTGACCTTTATCAATACTGCAGGTGCCTATCCTGGTGTCGGAGCGGAAGAACGTGGACAGGGAGAAGCCATTGCTCGCAATCTCATGGAAATGAGTGATCTGAGAGTTCCTATTATCGCTATCATTATCGGTGAAGGTGGTTCAGGTGGTGCTCTGGCTCTAGCAGTCGCAGACCGTGTCTGGATGCTGGAAAATTCTATCTATGCCATTCTCAGTCCAGAAGGCTTTGCTTCCATTCTATGGAAGGACGGCAGTCGTGCCATGGAAGCGGCAGAACTGATGAAAATCACTTCGCATGAACTGTTAGAAATGGACGTGGTGGACAAGGTGATTTCTGAAGCAGGACTTTCTAGCAAAGAACTGATTAAGAATGTTAAAAAAGAACTCCAAACGGAGCTGGCTAGACTTTCACAAAAACCGCTAGAAGAGCTGTTGGAAGAACGTTACCAACGATTTAGAAAATACTAATACTCTTCGAAAATCTCTTCAAACCATGTCAGCGTCGCCTTACCGTATATATGGTTACTGACTTCGTCAGTTCTATCCACAACCTCAAAACAGTGTTTTGAGCAGCCTGCGGCTAGCTTCCTAGTTTGCTCTTTGATTTTCATTGAGTATAATTCTTTAGAATATGCAAAAAACTAGAACTGACTGCCAGTTCTAGTTTTTATGTGGTTCTTACTCTGTATCAAGGATGAAGTAAAAGGTGCTAGGAAAACCAAACACCTTTTCGATTATTCATTTTCTTCAGTTACAAATTGACTAAGCAGTCCATTGATAAAACGGGCTGATTTTTGATCTGAAAAATTCTTAGCAAGTTCAATAGCTTCATTGACTGCTACCAGCTGAGGTGTATCAAATGATGTGATTTCAAAGATACCCAAGCGTAGTAAGTTTTTTTCGACCAAGGTCAAGCGTTCAACTGTCCAGCCTGATTTGAGGTGCTGGTTGATTTGTTTATCCAACTCGTCTTTTTGAGCTTGAACGCCAGAAACCAAGTTCAGAAGAAAGGCAGGGATTTGCACATCTGCATCTTCACGGTCATGTGTGTAGGCAAAGCGACAAGCTGTTTCCATATCTGTTCCGAATTCAAGGCTCATAAGAGCTTGAAAAGCGCATTTACGAAGTTCACGTCTGGATTCTAATAGTGGACTAGTCATTGAGGAAGTCCTCGTCAAACAGATCTTTCAACTCAGGTTTTGGTGTTTTGTCTGGAACGATTCCCGCAACGTGAATATTGACAACAGCAAGTTCCACATCAGCCATATTACGAACAGCGTCCTTAACAGCTTTTTGGATAGCCATAGCAACTTTAGGTACTTTCACACCGTACTCAAGGTAGAGATAGATGTCAGCAGTTAGCTCTTCGTTGCTTTCTTTTAAGTAGACGCCACGACCAAGAGAGAGTTTTGATAGGGTGTCAGATACGGATTTATTTGAAAATGAGTGGACACCATCAACTTTAGCAGTTGCGATGGCAATGATTTTTTCAAGTACACGTGGAGCGATAACGATTTCGCCAAATTGTTCTTCAATTCCCATAGAATGACCTCTTTCTAGAGATTAGGCACGAGAAACGTAAGTTCCTTCTGCAGTGTTGATGATCAATTTTTGTCCAGCTTCGATGAAGTCTGGAACGTTGACAACAAGTCCAGTTTCCATAGTCGCTGGTTTACCAGAACCTGTAACAGTAGCACCTTTGATAGATGGTTGTGTTTCAGCAACTGTCAATTCGACAGTAGTTGGTACAGTTACACCGATTACTTCAGTTCCGTAGAATTGGATTTTCACATCAGAGTTTTCAAGGATGTAAAGCAATTCATTTTCAACGTTTACGACTGGGATTTCGTATTGGTCGTAAGTTTCAGTGTTCATGAAGTAGGCAGTTTCATCCATTTTGTACAAGTATTGAGCTGGAACAGTTTCGATAATAGCTTGTTCGAATTTTTCTTCTGGACGGTAGCTTGTGTCAAAAGTAGAACCAGTACGGACATCACGCAATTTCATACGCATGATTGTGTTCCCTTTACCTGGTTTGTGGTGGCTAGCTTCCAAAACGCGGATTAATTTTCCGTCTGCAGTTTCAAATGTCATACCAGCTTTCAATTTGCTTGCTTCAATCAT
>CAUPXP010000032.1:0-14194 GCA_963515455.1 Streptococcus mitis
CTAAGTGTTTTTTCCGCCCTTCTCGTTTGTGAGGAGGGCTTGTTTTATGGTAAAATGGTCTTATGAATAAAAGAATGCATGAGTTAGTCGCCTTGCTCAATCGCTATGCGGCTGAATACTATACCAGCGATAATCCCTCGGTTTCAGATAGTGAGTATGACCGCCTTTACCGTGAGTTGGTTGAGTTGGAGGCTACCTATCCAGATCAAGTGTTAGCAGATAGTCCGACCCATCGTGTTGGTGGCAAGGTTTTAGATGGTTTTGAAAAATACAGTCATCAGTATCCTCTTTATAGTTTGCAGGATGCTTTTTCACGTGAGGAGCTTGAAGCTTTTGACGCGCGTGTTCGTAAGGAAGTGTCCCATCCAACCTATATTTGTGAGTTGAAAATCGACGGCTTGTCTATCTCGCTGACTTATGAAAAGGGGATTTTGCTTGCTGGGGCAACGCGTGGAGATGGTTCTGTTGGGGAAAATATCACAGAAAATCTTAAGCGTGTTAAGGACATTCCATTGATCTTGCCAGAAGAACTAGATATCACGGTTCGTGGGGAATGCTATATGCCACGTTCTTCTTTTGACCAGGTTAACCAAGCTCGCCAAGAAAATGGAGAGCCTGAATTTGCCAATCCTCGTAATGCGGCGGCAGGAACCTTGCGTCAGTTGGATACAGCAGTAGTTGCCAAGCGCAATCTTGCCACTTTCCTCTATCAAGAAGCCAGTCCTTCAACTCGTGACAGCCAAGAAAAGGTTTTGAAGCACCTAGAACAGCTCGGTTTTGTAGTTAATCCTAAGCGGATTTTGGCTGAAAACATAGATGAAATCTGGAATTTTATCCAAGAAGTAGGACAAGAACGGGAGAATCTGCCTTATGATATCGATGGGGTGGTGATCAAGGTCAATGACCTAGCAGGCCAAGAAGAACTTGGCTTTACCGTTAAGGCTCCAAAGTGGGCTGTAGCCTACAAGTTTCCTGCTGAGGAAAAAGAAGCCCAACTCTTATCAGTTGATTGGACAGTTGGCCGTACGGGTGTTGTAACCCCAACTGCGAATCTAACACCAGTACAACTAGCTGGAACAACTGTTAGCCGTGCAACTCTGCACAATGTGGATTATATTGCTGAAAAAGATATCCGTAAAGACGACACGGTTATCGTCTATAAGGCTGGGGATATCATCCCTGCCGTTTTACGTGTGGTAGAGTTCAAGCGGGTTTCTGAAGAAAAACTAGATATCCCTACAAACTGTCCAAGTTGTAACTCTGACTTGTTGCACTTTGAAGATGAAGTGGCCCTGCGTTGTATCAATCCGCGTTGCCCTGCTCAAATCATGGAAGGTTTGATTCACTTTGCTTCTCGTGATGCCATGAATATTACAGGCCTTGGTCCATCTATTGTTGAGAAGCTTTTTGCTGCCAATCTAGTCAAGGATGTGGCGGATATTTACCGATTACAAGAAGAAGATTTCCTACTTTTAGAGGGGGTTAAGGAAAAATCTGCTGCTAAACTGTATCAGGCCATTCAAGCATCTAAGGAAAATTCTGCCGAGAAACTCTTGTTTGGTTTGGGAATTCGTCATGTCGGAAGCAAGGCCAGTCAGCTATTACTTCAACATTTTCATTCAATCGAAAATCTGGCTCAGGCAGATCCAGAGGAAGTGGCTAGTATTGAAAGTCTGGGTGGTGTGATTGCCAAAAGTCTTCAGACTTATTTTGCTACAGAAGGTTCTGAAATTCTCCTAAGAGAATTGAAAGAAGCTGGGGTCAATCTGGACTATAAAGGTCAGACAGTAGTAGCGGATGCGACCTTGTCAGGTTTGACAGTGGTATTGACTGGAAAATTGGAACGGCTCAAGCGCTCAGAAGCTAAAAGTAAACTCGAAAGTCTAGGTGCTAAGGTAACAGGCAGTGTTTCTAAAAAGACCGACCTCGTCGTGGCAGGCGCAGATGCTGGAAGTAAACTTCAAAAAGCACAAGAACTTGGTATCGAGGTTCGAGATGAAGCTTGGCTAGAAAGTCTGTAATGATCGTTTAAAAACAGAGTTTAGATAGAATGACAATGTTTGTTAATCGAGACAAAATCGGTCAAAAATTTATTAGTAAAACAGAAACAAATTAAAAAAAGGAAAAAATAAAAATGTATACCTACCCTATGCGCATTCATTACCATCGCAAGAATGGTGAATATGACACTTGCTCTTTTGTAAAGAGTAAGGATCAACGAATTGATTTACTAACTTACCAAGAAGATTATTTTGGTGCCTTATTTAGTTTTGAACACCCAAGCGTTCATCCCTTAGAAAGTTTGAATTTTGTGGTTCATACCGGCCAAACCAGTAAAGAATATGCCATCCGTTTTAATCACTATCCTCTTTTAACAGAGGTCTGGATTTTGGAAGGCGATGATAGGATTTATTACTCTGAAAATCCTGCTATTGCCAGTCCTTTCTATAAAAATCAAAATCCTTTTGCCTTTGATAAGGCTATCAATAGCGCTAGTTTCGACCACCACTGGGGTTACCAAGGGGAATTGGGTTGCCGTGTAGAGGACAATCAGGCTCATTTTTTCCTCTGGTCACCAACAGCGACAGCAGTGCAGGTTGTCGTTTATGAATCAGCTACTAATGATGCTCCTGTTTGGAAGATCTTTGAGATGGAAAGAGGCAATAGCTATTCCTATAATCATAAGGACAATACAATTGGTGTCTGGAGTTTGGATGTTGAGGAAGATTTGACTGGTAAGGCTTATCAGTATCAGGTCCAATTCCCTCATCACCAAACACTGACACGCGATCCTTACACCATTGCGACCAGTCCTGATGGCAAACGTTCTGCTATTCTGAGCCATGCAGAAAAGCAGGTTGAAAATTTCGAGGTCAAGCACGGTTTGGAGGCTACTTGGCGTTTGGAAAATCCATGTAAGGCAGTTATTTGTGAAATGCATATTCGTGATTTGACCCAATCACCGACCTCAGGTGTGGATGAACATCTTCGAGGAACGTTCTTGGGTGCTGCTCAGACTGAAACAGTTAACCAGTACGGTCAGTCAACTGCTTTTGATCACATCAAGAAGTTGGGCTACAATTATGTTCAGTTGCAACCAATTGCAGACCGTCACAAAGAATACGATGAGGATGGAAATGTAACCTACAACTGGGGTTATGATCCACAAAACTATAACGCACCAGAAACTAGTTTTTCAACTAATCCAGATGATCCGGCTCAGGTCATTCGTGATTTGAAGACCATGGTTCAAGCTTACCACGCTGCGGGTATTGGTGTCATTATGGATGTGGTCTATAACCATACCTTTTCAGTTGTTGATGCACCTTTCCAAACAACTGTCCCTGACTATTATTATCGTATGAATCCAGACGGTACCTTCCAGAATGGAACGGGTGTTGGAAATGAAACAGCCAGTGAACACGAAATGTTCCGTAAGTATATGATTGATTCTCTTCTATACTGGGTGCAGGAATACAATATTGACGGCTTCCGTTTTGACTTGATGGGGATTCATGATGTCAAGACCATGCAGATGATTCGTCAGAGTTTGGATGAAATCGACCCTAACATTATCCTCTATGGAGAAGGATGGGATATGGGAACAGGTCTTGCCCCTTATGATAAGGCTAAGAAAGACAACGCCTACGAAATGCCAAATATTGGTTTCTTTAATGACAATCAGCGTGATGCTGTCAAAGGTGGAGAAGTTTATGGTGCTATCAAGTCAGGTTTTGTTAGTGGTGCTGCTACAGAGCCAATTCTAGCCAAAGCAATCCTAGGAAGTCGTGAATTAGGTACCTATACACATCCAAATCAGGTGCTTAACTATGTGGAAGCCCATGACAATTACAATCTTCACGATTTGTTGGTAACCCTACATCCAGACCAAAGTTCAGAGCAAATCATGCGCAAGGTTGAGACAGCCACAGCTATGAATCTGCTCATGCAGGGGATGTCCTTTATGGAAATCGGTCAAGAATTTGGTCGTACCAAACTGGTTGCGACTGGTGAGAATGGTAAGTTGACACATGATGATAGAGAGCGTGCGATGAATAGCTATAATGCTCCTGATAGTGTGAATCAAGTCAACTGGGATTTGATCAATGAGCGTCAAGACAGTATTGAATTTATTCGTCAAGTCATCCGATTGAAGACAAAAACTGGTGCCTTTTCTTACTCTAGCTATGATGAAATTTACCATCATGTCTTTGTGCATTCTGCGATTGAACATAGCGGTTTGATTGTCTATGAGATTCAAGGAGAAGAACATTTACTGGTTGTATTTAATGCTAAAGGGCAAGACTTCCAGTTTGAAAATGCTGGAAATCTAGAACTATTGGTGACCAATAGCCATTTAGCTGATAAAGACATGGTTGGTGGCGTTAGCGCTAGTGTCTTTAAAGTCTTATAAAATAGATTTATAATTTAAATTCATTTGCAGTACTGTATCTCTTAATAACAATAAAATCAGGAAATTGTTTTCCTGGTTTTATTTTTTGCTATAAAAAAATAATATTGGTAGCAAAAATACGAACTTTTTGGTATTATAGTAGAGAAAAGAAAGGCGTTTTCATATTTTTTTGAAAAAACATTGATTTACAAGCGGACACATCAGTGAATTTGTTGAAGATTTTCAAAAGAATTTTTACTAAATATAGTAATTCACTTGAATCTTCTCTAAAAAGGTAGTATAATAAAAACATAGAAAACGCTTACAGGAAAGAGGAGGTATTATGGATAAAAGAGAAGCTTTGCGCACCTTTATGACAGGTGAAAATTTTCACCTTCAGCATTATCTAGGAGCACATAGGGAAGAGCTAAATGGAGAGTATGGCTATACTTTCCGTGTTTGGGCACCTAATGCTCAGGCTGTTCACTTGGTTGGTGATTTTACCAACTGGATTGAGGGTCAGATTCCAATGGTAAGAAATGACTTTGGAGTCTGGGAAGTCTTTACCAATATGGCTCAAGAAGGGCATATTTACAAATATCATGTCACACGTCAAAATGGTCATCAACTGATGAAGATTGACCCTTTTGCTGTCAGATATGAGGCTCGTCCAGGAACAGGGGCAATCGTAACAGAGCTTCCTGAGAAGAAATGGAAGGATGGACTTTGGCTGGCACGAAGAAAACGTTGGGGCTTTGCTGAACGTCCTGTCAATATCTATGAAGTTCACGCTGGATCATGGAAAAGAAATCCTGATGGTAGTCCTTATAGTTTTGCCCAGCTCAAGGATGAACTCATTCCTTATCTCGTTGAAATGAACTATACTCATATTGAGTTTATGCCCTTGATGTCCCATCCTTTGGGGTTGAGTTGGGGTTATCAGCTTATGGGTTACTTCGCTTTAGAGCATGCTTATGGTAGACCAGAGGAGTTTCAAGATTTTGTCGAGGAGTGTCATATCCATAATATTGGGGTTATTGTAGACTGGGTACCTGGTCACTTTACCATCAATGATGATGCCTTAGCCTATTATGATGGGACACCGACTTTTGAGTACCAAGACCATAATAAGGCTCATAACTATGGTTGGGGCGCTCTCAATTTTGACCTTGGAAAAAATGAAGTCCAGTCCTTCTTGATTTCTTGTATTAAGCATTGGATCGATGTCTATCATTTGGATGGTATTCGTGTGGATGCTGTTAGCAACATGCTTTATTTGGACTATGATGATGCTCCATGGACACCTAATAAAGATGGCGGAAATCTCAACTATGAAGGTTATTATTTCCTTCAACGCTTGAATGACATTATTAAGTTAGAATATCCAGATGTGATGATGATTGCAGAAGAAAGTTCGTCTGCAACCAAGATTACGGGAATGAAAGAGCTTGGTGGTCTAGGATTTGACTACAAATGGAACATGGGCTGGATGAATGATATCCTCCGTTTCTACGAAGAAGATCCGATTTATCGTAAGTATGACTTTAATTTGGTGACTTTCAGCTTTATGTATGTTTTCAATGAAAACTATCTCTTGCCATTCTCGCACGATGAAGTGGTTCATGGTAAGAAGAGTATGATGCATAAGATGTGGGGAGATCGTTACAATCAATTCGCAGGCTTACGCAATATCTACACTTACCAAATTTGTCACCCTGGTAAGAAATTGCTCTTCATGGGTAGTGAATACGGCCAATTCCTAGAATGGAGATCTGAAGAGCAGTTGGAATGGTCTAATCTAGAAGACCCTATGAATGCTAAGATGAAGTATTTCACTTCTCAGCTAAACCAGTTTTACAAAGATCATCGCTGTCTGTGGGAAATCGATACCAGCTATGATGGTATTGAAATCATTGATGCGGATAATCGAGACCAGAGTGTTCTTTCCTTCATCCGTAAGGGTAAGAAGGGCGACATGCTAGTCTGCGTCTTTAATATGGCACCTGTTGAACGAAGAGATTTTACAATCGGACTACCCGTTGCAGGGATTTATGAAGAAGTCTGGAATACTGAGTTAGAAGAGTGGGGAGGCGTTTGGAAAGAACATAATCAAACTGTGCAAACGCAAGAAGGACTATGGAAAGATTATGAGCAGACCTTGACCTTTACCCTACCGGCTATGGGAGCAAGTGTTTGGAAAATCAAACGTCGCTTGAAATCTGCAAAAACCGTCACAAATAAAAACCAAAAAGGAGTAGAAAATGAAGAATGAAATGTTAGCTTTGATTCTTGCTGGTGGGCAAGGAACTCGTCTCGGTAAACTCACTCAAAGCATCGCAAAACCAGCTGTGCAATTTGGTGGGCGCTACCGTATCATTGACTTTGCTCTTTCAAACTGTGCCAACTCAGGGATTCACAATGTTGGAGTCATTACACAGTACCAGCCACTTGCTCTCAATAACCATATTGGGAATGGTTCAAGCTGGGGACTAGACGGTATCAATTCTGGTGTCTCTATTCTTCAACCTTATTCTGCAAGTGAAGGAAATCGTTGGTTCGAAGGGACTAGTCACGCTATTTACCAAAATATCGACTATATCGACAGTGTTAATCCTGAGTATGTCTTGATTTTGTCTGGGGACCACATCTACAAAATGGACTATGATGATATGCTCCAGTCTCATAAGGATAATAATGCCAGCTTGACAGTAGCAGTTTTAGACGTCCCTCTTAAAGAAGCGAGCCGTTTTGGTATCATGAACACAGATGCTAACAATCGTATTGTTGAATTTGAAGAAAAACCAGCTCAACCTAAATCTACAAAAGCTTCTATGGGTATCTACATCTTTGATTGGCAACGCCTTCGTAATATGTTAGTCGCTGCTGAAAAGAGTAATGTGGATATGTCAGACTTTGGTAAAAATGTCATTCCGAATTACCTTGAGTCAGGTGAAAGTGTTTATGCTTACGAATTTAGCGGTTACTGGAAAGATGTTGGTACGATTGAGTCTCTTTGGGAAGCGAACATGGAGTACATTTCTCCAGAGAATGCCTTGGATAGTCGTAACCGTCAATGGAAGATTTACTCAAGAAACTTGATTTCACCACCAAACTTCCTCGGGGCAAATGCTGATGTGGAAGACTCATTAGTTGTAGACGGATGTTTCGTTGATGGAACTGTTAAACATTCTATCCTTTCAACAGGCGCGCAAGTTCGCGAAGGAGCGGAAGTTGTTGATTCAGTTATCATGAGTGGAGCTATCATTGGTCAAGGAGCTAAGATTAAACGTGCCATTATTGGTGAAGGTGCGATTATTTCTGACGGTGTCGAAATTGATGGAACAGATGAAGTACAAGTTGTAGGATATGATGAAGTAGTGGGGGTAGCAACAGATGAAGATTGATAAATATTCTGCCATTTTAGGAAATACAGTTGGTTTTCACGATATGTCGACATTGACAGACCACCGTCCAGTAGCAAGTTTGCCATTTGGTGGGAAATATCGTTTGATCGACTTCCCGCTTTCTAGTCTTGCTAATGCAGGTGTTCGTAGTGTCTTTGGTATTTTCCAGCAGGATAATATCAGCTCAGTCTTTGACCATATTCGTTCAGGACGCGAGTGGGGCTTATCAACCCTTCTTAGCCATTACTATCTAGGAATTTACAATACCCGTGTAGAAAGTAGCACAGTTGGAAAAGAATACTACCAGCAGCTTCTCACTTATTTGAAACGTTCTGGCTCAAACCAAACAGTTTCACTCAACTGTGATGTTTTGATTAACATTGATTTGAACCAAGTTTTCCATCTACATAGTACAACAAAAGGGCCTATCACTGTAGTTTATAAAAAACTAGCTAAGAAAGATATTTCAGAAGTAAATGCAATCTTAGAAGTGGATGAAACAGACCATGTTCGTTCTCATAAACTATTTGATAGCAAGTCAACAGCTGAAACGTTCAATATGTCTACAGATATCTTTGTCGTTGATACACCGTGGTTGATTGAACGCTTGGAAGAAGAAGCTAAAAAAGAACATCCAGAGAAGTTGCGTTATGTTTTACGGGATTTGGCTGCAAAAGAGGGAGCTTTCGCCTACGAGTACACAGGTTATCTGGCAAATATTCACTCTGTAGAGTCTTATTACCAAGCTAATAAAGATATGCTTGAATCGCAAAAATTCTATTCTCTTTTCTCACCAAACCAAAAGATTTATACAAAGGTCAAAAACGAAGAGCCAACTTACTATGCTAATACATCTAAGGTAAGCACTTCTCAGTTTGCTTCTGGTAGTATCATTGAAGGTCAAGTGGCTAATTCTGTTCTATCACGTAATATTCATGTCCATAAGGATAGCCTGGTTAAAGATAGCCTACTCTTCCCTCGTGTTGTTATTGGAGAAGGAGCTCAGGTAGAATATGCTATCTTGGACAAGGGTGTTGAAGTTGAGCCTGATGTTGTGATTCGAGGAACTGCAGAACATCCAGTTGTCGTTAAGAAAGGTAGCAAAGTAACAGAGGATATTCATTCATGAAAATTTTATTTGTAGCGGCAGAGGGTGCACCCTTTTCAAAAACAGGTGGTTTGGGAGACGTTATTGGCGCTCTTCCCAAATCACTGGTAAAAGCTGGGCACGAAGTTGCAGTGATTTTACCCTACTATGATATGGTAGAGGCTAAATTTGGAAATCAAATTGAAGATGTGCTTCATTTTGAGGTGAGTGTTGGTTGGCGTAGACAGTACTGTGGGATTAAGAAAACCGTCTTAAACGGTGTAACCTTCTACTTTATTGACAACCAATATTATTTCTTCCGTGGTCATGTTTACGGTGATTTTGATGACGGTGAACGCTTTGCTTTCTTCCAACTTGCTGCCATTGAGGCTATGGAAAGAATTGACTTTATTCCTGACCTTCTCCATGTTCATGACTACCATACAGCTATGATTCCTTTCTTGTTAAAGGAAAAATACCGTTGGATTCAAGCCTATCAAGGAATAAAAACTGTTTTAACCATTCATAATTTGGAATTCCAAGGACAATTTTCAGAAGGAATGTTATGGGATTTGTTTGGAGTCGGCTTTGAACGTTACGCTGATGGCACCCTTCGATGGAACAACTGTCTGAACTGGATGAAGGCTGGTATTCTTTATGCTGACCGTGTTTCAACCGTTTCGCCTAGCTATGCTCATGAAATTATGACCAGTCAGTTCGGATGTAACTTGGATCAAATTCTTCGAATGGAGTCTGGCAAGGTGTCTGGTATCGTGAATGGGATTGATGCTGACCTTTATAATCCTCAGACGGATGCTCTTTTAGACTATCATTTTAATCAGGAAGATTTGTCTGGAAAAGCCAAAAATAAGGCAAAATTGCAAGAAAGAGTTGGCTTGCCTGTTAGAACTGACGTGCCATTGGTGGGAATTGTTTCTCGTTTGACACGTCAAAAAGGTTTTGATGTCGTGGTCGAAAGTTTGCATCATATCTTGCAAAATGATGTTCAGATTGTTCTTTTGGGAACTGGAGATCCAGCCTTTGAAGGTGCTTTCTCATGGTTTGCTCAGATTTACCCAGACAAGTTATCAGCAAATATCACTTTTGATGTCAAACTTGCTCAAGAAATCTACGCTGCTTGTGACCTCTTCCTCATGCCAAGTCGTTTTGAACCGTGTGGTTTGTCTCAAATGATGGCGATGCGGTACGGAACCTTGCCATTGGTTCATGAAGTTGGTGGTTTGCGAGATACTGTCCGCGCTTTCAATCCAATCGAAGGAAATGGTACAGGCTTTAGCTTTGACAATCTATCTCCTTATTGGTTAAATTGGACTTTCCAAACAGCATTGGACTTGTATAGAAACCATCCTGATGTTTGGAGAAACTTACAAAAACAAGCTATGGAGTGTGATTTCTCATGGGATACAGCTTGCAAGTCATATCTTGACTTGTACCATAGTTTAGTTAATTAATAGATAAAATCGTATGATGACTTCATACGATTTTTAGCCTATTTAGAGAGGAGAGCTTATGTCTCAAATAAAAGGCTTGTGTGTCATGGATGTTGACGGCACCTTAATCCTAGAAGAAGTGATTGACCTTTTGGGAAGAGAGGTAGGTTGTGAGGAAGAAATTGCGCAGCTTACAAGTCAGGCAATGCAAGGGGAGTTGGACTTTGAAAGCAGTTTAAGAAAAAGAGTGTCCTTGTTGGAAGGTCTTCATGTTTCGGTCTTTGAGAAAGTTTTTGACTCTATTCATTTAACGCCAAATGCCCAGGAATTTATCTCTATTCTCCAAAAGAATGGCATCCTAGTAGGTCTGGTGTCTGGTGGATTTACACCAATAGTTGAGAGACTAGCGAAATCCCTTAGTATTACCTATTTCTCTGCCAACCAACTTGAAGTCAAAGAAGGTTTTTTAACAGGAAAATTAGTTGGAGCAATTATAAGCCCTGAAGTCAAACAAGCAACTCTGGAAAAATGGAGAAAGGAACTCCAACTCCCTAAAGAAAGAACAGTTGCAATCGGTGACGGGGCCAATGATCTATTAATGTTGAAATCAGCAGGACTGGGAATTGCTTTTTGTGCCAAAGAAGTGCTGAAAAAAGAAATACCACATCATGTTGACAAGAGGGATTTTTTAGAAGTTCTTCCTTTGATTGACTTTTTAGAATTAGGGAAAATATGAAGATTGTAATTGCACCAGATTCATTTAAGGAAAGTTTGACCGCAGAGCAGGTTGCTGAAGCTATTAAAAAAGGCTTCCAAGAATCGCTAGCAGATGTAGACTGTCTCCTCTGCCCTGTTGGTGATGGGGGAGAAGGTACTGTTGATGCTATCCGACATTCTCTTGAACTAGAACAAAAATGGATCCAAGTGACAGGACCTTTTGGCCAAAAAGAAGCCATGCGCTACTTCCAAAAAGAACAACTAGCCCTCTTCGAAGTTGCTGATTTGGTTGGCATTGGAAAAATTCCGCTGGAGAAACGAAATCCACTGCAAATCCAAACTCGTGGAATTGGAGAATTGATTCGCTACCTCATCGATCAAGGGATTAAAGATATCTATATTGGCGTTGGTGGTACGGCTAGTAATGATGGAGGACTGGGGATTGCTGCTGGTTTAGGTTATCAATTTTATGATAGGGATGGAAATGTCTTGACTGCTTGCGGTCAAACCTTACTAAACTTAGTTTCTGTTTCAACAGAAAATTGCTATAAAATTCCTGAAGGTGTTCACATTCGTATTTTAGTAGATGTCGTGAGTCCCTTATGTGGACACCAAGGTGCAACCTATACGTTTGGCAAACAAAAAGGGCTACATCCCAATATGTTTGAGACCGTAGATCAGGCAATCCAAGATTTTTATGAAAAAGTCTCACCTGCAACATTGGAAATTAAAGGAGCAGGAGCTGGTGGAGGCATTGCTGGCGGTTTGTGTGCCTTTGCTCAGGCAAGTATCGTTTCTGGGATTGACACCTGTTTAGATTTGATTGACTTTGATAAGAAAGTTGCAGATGCCGATTTGGTTATCGTTGGTGAAGGAAGACTAGATCGTCAAAGCTTAGCAGGGAAAGCGCCTATAGGCGTAGCAAAAAGAACCCCTGTCGGAGTTCCTGTTATTGCTATTTGCGGTAGTCTCGCTGAAGATTTACCTTCCCTACCATTTGAAAATATCCAAGCTGCCTTTTCTATTTTGGAGAAAAGTGAACCACTAGAAGATAGTTTGAAAAATGCCAGTTTCTATTTGGAGCACACGGCTGCCAATATAGGGCATTTATTAGATATGCGCAAGATTTAGCCAAACCATTTCTTCCAGATGGATGTTTTGGCTGGTTCTTCCTTTTTACCTTCCCAAAGTTTTGCAAAAGCAAGTCGAAGATCCTTTTCTTCTACTTGTACTGGTGCATTGCTATGGATAACCAGACCGAAGGGAGAAGAAGTATGCTCTTCAGACACAATGGTAGCTTGACTATCAGTTTTTTTAGCTTCTTTTAAGTAGAAAACTTGTTTGTCAAATTCGATAGTTGGTGAAATCTTCACAAATAGTGGCTCAGCCTTTTCTTGAAGGTTTTCTAAAATAGATAAAAAGCCTTTTTCTAGCTGAGGGCTATTTGCTGTATCAATATTTGCATAGCCAAGAACTCTTTCCTCAAAAGTACCAAGATAGCGTCTTTGTTCATCTGGATTTAATTTTGGCCCACCATGAGCTTTTTCAAGTAATTGTTTTGATAAATCTGTCATGAAAACAGTATATCATAAAAGTTAGAATAAAACAGACAAAAGAAAGCGATTACTTTATAAAGTTAAGGAAAATTTGCACAAAGATAACGTTTTTTCTTGAAAAAGGAGGGGTTTTAAGGTATTATAGAGGTGTAAAAAATTTAACTCATAAGGAGAGTAAAAAATGTCAATTATTACTGATGTTTACGCTCGCGAAGTCCTAGACTCACGCGGTAACCCAACACTTGAAGTAGAAGTTTACACTGAATCAGGTGCTTTCGGACGTGGTATGGTTCCATCAGGAGCTTCTACTGGTGAACACGAAGCAGTTGAACTTCGCGACGGTGACAAATCTCGTTACGGTGGTCTTGGTACACAAAAAGCTGTTGACAACGTAAACAACATCATTGCTGAAGCTATCATCGGCTACGATGTACGTGACCAACAAGCTATCGACCGTGCTATGATCGCTCTTGACGGTACTCCTAACAAAGGTAAATTGGGTGCTAACGCAATCCTTGGTGTGTCTATCGCTGTAGCTCGCGCTGCTGCTGACTACCTTGAAATCCCACTTTACAGCTACCTTGGTGGATTCAACACTAAAGTTCTTCCAACTCCAATGATGAACATCATCAACGGTGGTTCTCACTCTGACGCTCCAATCGCTTTCCAAGAATTCATGATCGTACCTGCTGGTGCGCCATCATTCAAAGAAGCTCTTCGTTGGGGTGCTGAAATCTTCCATGCTCTTAAGAAAATCCTTAAATCTCGTGGTTTGGAAACAGCCGTAGGTGACGAAGGTGGATTCGCTCCTCGTTTTGAAGGAACTGAAGACGGAGTTGAAACTATCCTCGCTGCGATCGAAGCTGCTGGATATGTTCCAGGTAAAGATGTATTTATCGGATTTGACTGTGCTTCATCAGAATTCTACGATAAAGAACGTAAAGTTTACGACTACACTAAATTCGAAGGTGAAGGCGCTGCTGTACGTACTGCTGCAGAACAAATCGACTACCTTGAAGAATTGGTAAACAAATACCCAATCATCACTATTGAAGATGGTATGGATGAAAACGACTGGGACGGTTGGAAAGCTCTTACTGAACGTCTTGGTGGTAAAGTTCAATTGGTTGGTGACGACTTCTTCGTAACAAACACTTACTACCTTTCACGTGGTATCGAAGAAGGTGCTGCTAACTCAATCCTTATCAAAGTTAACCAAATCGGTACTCTTACTGAAACATTCGACGCTATCGAAATGGCGAAAGAAGCTGGTTACACTGCCGTTGTATCACACCGTTCAGGTGAAACTGAAGATTCAACAATCGCTGACATCGCAGTTGCAACTAACGCAGGACAAATCAAGACTGGTTCACTTTCACGTACAGACCGTATCGCTAAATACAACCAATTGCTTCGCATCGAAGACCAACTTGGTGAAGTAGCTGAATACCGTGGATTGAAATCATTCTACAACCTTAAAAAATAAAATAGTTCAGTGAACTATTTTATCCCGAACCTTGAAATTCAAAAATTCGGCCGTTGATTTAACAACGTTTCTAGCCCCTCGGATTTTATCCGAAGGGCTA
>CAUPXP010000033.1:0-13585 GCA_963515455.1 Streptococcus mitis
TTTTCATTTCCCCTGATTGAGCAAAGTAATACCATTGCCCCTTATATTGAAGCCAGCCTGTCTTCATAGAGCCATCCTTTGATAAATAATAGGATTGACCTCCAGTATTTACCCAACCAATTTCCATCTGATTTTCTTTGTTGAAATAATACCAGATTCCATCAATTTTCTTCCAATTTTTAGAAGAAGCACCAGAGTCTGTCAAATAGAACCAATGATTGTTCCATTTTTTCCATTGATTCTGTAACAAGATACCCGTTTGGTTGAAGTAATACCACTCACCTTTGATTTCATTCCAACCGACAGCATACTCTCCTGTAGAATCAGGCGCTTGATACCACCAATTCCCATATGCACTCTTATGCCAACCAGCTTGAAAACTTGGAATCGGCTTGTAGGAAGTTGAAATATTGACAAAACCGTCTTGTCGAATATCAAAAACTGTTGCATCATAGTCTTTGCTGGCTGCGTTGATTCTCTCAATTCCTCGTTCTTTGAGCCAATTAACATACTCACTATCAACACCATTTTTCCAAGGTAGACTATCCGAAGTTTGAACAATCAAACTCGGACTCAAATTTTTAATGAAATCCTTGGTATTTGATTTGTTGGTATCATGGTGATGATTAAACTTCATCAAATCAACTTTTCCAATAAGAGGACCATACTTGTCTTCTGCTCCATGAACATTATCTAAGTCGCCCCCAAGGTAAATTTTCTTACCATTGACTTTTACCACGCTAATCAAGGAATTAGAATTATCATCCCAAATTTTCTTTAATTCACCCGATGAATCAGTTTCATTTTCATAATTATAGAGCTGAATATCCATGTCCCCAAACTGAAAATGAGCATCTCCCTGTGTGATGTTTTGAATAACTGAAACACCTTTTTCGGCGGCAGTCTGTAAAACCTTATCGTAGCCATACAGATTATCCCATAGACGTTCAGAATTAGTAATACGACTATCACTATATTTTTTAAGATAGACTCGGCCAACTGGATAGGTTTGCAGTAATTCATCAACATTTCCAATATGGTCACTGTGAGTATGGGTCACCAAAATAAAATCAAGTTTTTGGACACCCAATTCCTTCAAACGACGAAAGACACGGTCTGTCAGAACATGCTTATAAGACGTTTCAATTCCTTCTCTCCATGGATAGCGAGAATCACTTCCATCTGGGAAATCATAATCTTCTCCTGTATCCACCATGGCAAAATGTCCATTGCTTTCAAGAATAATCGCATCACTGCCACCTTCTTGAACATTGATAAAGTGAATTTTATTTCCTGAACTTTCTTGAGCTTGAACATTTCCATACCATGACAAACCTAAAAAAGTGCTTGCAAGTGCTAAACTAATCAATTTCTTTTTCATTATTGCTCTATTAGAATTCCTTTTTGATTAAAATAATATCTTTTTCCATCAATTTCGTTCCAACCGATAGAATAATTTCCTGTAGAATCTGGTGCTTGGTACCACCACTCGCCATTAGATTTCTGATGCCATCCCGAAACAAACGATGGTATTTTTTTATATTGTTTACTTATATCAACTATGCCATTTTGTCTAATATCAAAAACAGTTGCATCATATTCTGTACTAGCTGCGTTTATTCGCTTTATCCCTAAACTATCTAACCATGCTATATATTCAGGGTTGTCTACAATAGGACTATCATAAAAACCTGGAACAGCATCACTTGTCTGCACTATGATTTCTGGAGATAGATTTAATATAAAGTTTTTTGTATTTGATTTTTCGGTATCCTTATGATGATTAAACTTCATCAAATCAACTTTTCCAATAAGAGGACCATACTTGTCTTCTGCTCCATGAACATTATCTAAGTCGCCCCCAAGGTAAATTTTCTTACCATTGACTTTGACTACACTAATCAAGGAATTGGAATTATCGTCCCAAACAGGTTTAAGATTTCCATTCTCATCATATTCATTTTCATAATTATAGAGCTGAATATCCATGTCTCCCATTGTAAAACGGGATTCTTCATTTGAAATATCTTGAATCAATTTCACCCCATTACGATTTGCAGCTTTAATCGCATTATCATATCCGTAGAGATTATCCCACAAACGATTTTTATCAGTTATACGACTATCATCATATCTTTTCATATAAATACGATCAACAGGGTATTTATCTAATATTTCATCCATATTTCCAATATGGTCACTGTGGGTATGGGTTACCAAAATAAAATCAAGTTTTCGGGCACCCAATTCCTTCAAATGACGGAATACTCTATCGGTCATTACATGCTTATAAGAAGTACCGATTCCTGGTCTCAAAGGATATTTAGGATTACTACCATCAGGAAAATCATAATCTTCTCCTACATCAATCATGGCAAAATGACCATTACTTTCCAAAATAATAGCATCACTTCCTGCAGTCAGTACATTAACAAAATGTATTTTATTACTGGAAAAGCCAAAATATTTTTCTAGCGTTAACCCATTATATATATATATATATTATGATTAAGATTGCAGTTACCATAATTATACTGGACTTCTTTTTACACTTCATTCTTACTTCCTCAATCTCTCTAATGTTTCCTTAAAAATCTCTGGGATATCTGCTGTAAATTCCAAGGTCTCACCTGTTCTCGGATGAGTAAAACCTAAAGTCTTGGCATGAAGAAATTGCCCATGTCCTTTCAGAGTCTTACGTGGACCATAGACTTCATCCCCAGCGACTGGATGACCAATATAAGCCATGTGAACACGGATTTGGTGGGTACGGCCTGTCTCCAGTTGTAACTCCACTAAGCTATAATCGCCAAAGCGTTCCAAAACGTGGAAACGGGTAACTGCAGGCTTACCTTTAGCAGTCACAGCCTGTTTCTTACGGTCTTTTTCACTACGGCCAATCGGCGCTTCAATCACACCGCGATCATTGGGTAGATTTCCATGAACAATCGCCCAATATTTGCGTAAAGACTTTTTATCCTTGAGTTCTTGGGCAAGTGCTAGATGCGCCTCATCGTTTTTAGCAATCATGAGAAGGCCAGACGTATCCTTATCAATACGATGAACGATTCCTGGACGCAGAACCCCATTGATACCCGACAAGTCCTTAATATGATACATAAGGGCATTTACCAGAGTTCCACTAGTATGACCAGCACTCGGATGCACAACCATCCCCTGAGGTTTGTTAACGATGGCCACATCCTCATCTTGGTAGATGATTTCTAGCGGAAGATCCTCAGCCACATACTCTAAGACCTCTGGTTCTGGCACATGGTAAGTGACGACATCGCCCTCTTGGACAGTGTATTTAGCTTTCTTGACTTGGCCATTGACCAAGACCTGACCTGATTTAATTTGTTCATTCGCGAGACTGCGTGATAATTCTGTCAAATCCGACAAAGCCTTATCCAAACGCAGGCCACCAGTTTCAATTTTAATTTCCATTTATTTCCTCTTTTAGCATTGCAATCAATAAAATAATCACTCCAACCGTCAGATAGCTATCTGCCACATTGAAAATTGCAAAGTTGATAAAGTCAAGGTGGATCATATCCACAACAAAGCCCTGACTTATCCTGTCAATAAAGTTCCCAAGACCACCTGCAATAATCAAGGTCAAACCCAAGACCATCCAGAATGAGTCCTCCATGTGCTTATGTAGATACCAAATGGCACCTACCACGACAACCAGAGTAATGACAGCGAATAACAACTGCTGATCTTGTAAGATAGAAAAGGCTGCCCCTCGATTTTGCAGGTAGGTCAAGCTAACGAAATTGGGAATCCAAGAGCGCACTTCACCCAGTGGAATCTGCTGGACAATATAGGATTTGACTAACTGATCCAGCGCAATCAAAAGCAGTACAATGACTGCCACCATTCCTCTTTTTTTCATGATTTCCTCTTTTGATCAAAATATTCTTGCATGACTTCTACAAAGAGAGTCCCAGCTTGACTAAGCTCCACCTCTTCACGTTTAACATAGACCATGCGATTATCTAGGTTATCCTTGAGACGAATGACTGTAATCCCATTGACACTGTCACTATCTAAAAATCCGGAACCTGTTGCATAAGCGTCCGTCCGCTCCAAAATACCATTCAAGGTAGCACGGTCTGTCACATTAAACATCTGTGAGCTCGCACTGGTATCAACAAAGTTCTCCGAATAATAAAGGTACTCGTCTTTCTCTTGAGTAAAACGAACTGTCGGTAGATCCGCTAAATCCTCCATAACCAATTCCTCTTTCTGAGCCAAAGGATGCCCCTCGCGGAGATAAATGTGGGTATGGAAGGGAATCAATTCAATGACCTCTAGACCTAGCTTTTCAACCCGCTGCATAATCCCCTTTTTATTTTGATTGTTGAGGTAGATAATCCCAATCTCACTATGCCCTTGCGCTACTTCGTCTAAAATTTGAACAGTAGTTGATTCAAAAATACGGAAGTTCTTATAATCAGGATAGCGCTCTGAAAAGGCCGTAATCGTTGGTGGCAAAAAATCATAGTGCTGACTAGCAATGGAAAATTCATCCTTTTCTTCCTCAGGATTGGCATACTGATTTTGAAAAATATCAAATCCTTTGACCAATTCTTGCGCTTTTTCATAGAATTCCATACCACGACGAGTCAAGAAAGTCCCTGAACTGGTCCGACGGAAAATCTTAAAGCCCAACTCTTTTTCCAAATCACGAACAGAAATAGACAGACTTGGCTGACTAACATACATCTTTTCAGCAGCTTCACGGAAAGTACCACTATTGGCAATGGCAACAACATAGCGTAATTGTTGAATGTTCATCTTCTACCCCCAACTTCTTTATCTTTTCATTATACCATATTTTAGAAGTTTTCCAAAAAGGAAAAAAGTATGGAAATTTTCAAGACTAAATGAAGACTCTAACATCCCAATCCAAGAATTAGAATAATGTCTTTTTTCAGTCCTTATCTGATTTCAATCAAATAAAAACAGCAAATCTTTGATTTACCGTTTAAAACATAATACAAGAAAACTCTCTAAAAATTTCTTGAATTCTATAAATCAACTAGAAAAAGTCTCTTTAATCCTATTGGCTATATCTGGATTTACTTCCCAGATACCAGCATAAGGTTGCTCAATATACTGTCTTTTCTTCTTAGTATATAGATAGACTACACTATCCTTTTCTTCATTCTGATGATAAAACTTGATAATGATGTAATCTTTAACATTTGTCGGTTGATCATTTACACTCTCCAAAGAGGTAGATTTTGACTGTTTCTGTATCTCCTCAATCAATTTTGAAATTTCTTCTCTCTTGTTGATAGTTTTAACATCTTCAGAGGTTTTTTTCTGCAGAGAAATTACAGAAATACTCGCAGGTTCAGGAAGAATAAGTTTTTTCTTACTAACGCAAGCTGATAGAACAAGAAATGAAATTGAACAGACTATAACTGTGATAATTTTTTTCATAAAGGATCACATCCTTTCATTCTGCTTACTTTTTCTCTAAGATATAATTATAATATCATACCTTATCAATTTTTACAATATCTTATTCCCTTATAACATTCATTACTGTAAAAGGTTTACATTCCACTATTTTATATTTGTGAAATAAAAGATAAAGTAGCCGATAAATTCGCTTTGTACATAGAATTTTTTCCAATACTAATTCATTCAGATTCTGCCCCTTTTTTGCCCTCTATACACAAAAAAGCCTATTGACCAAGCTCGAAAACTTGATACAATAGGCTTTTTGAACGCCAATTATTTAACAGCGTCTTTAAGAGCTTTACCAGCTTTGAATGCTGGAACTTTAGAAGCTGCAATTGTGATTTCTTTACCAGTTTGTGGGTTGCGACCTTTACGTGCAGCACGCTCACGAACTTCAAAGTTACCAAAACCGATCAATTGAACTTTTTCACCAGCTGCAAGGTAGTCAGCTACTGCTGCGAATACAGCTTCAACTGCTGCTGCTGAGTCTTTCTTAGTCAATTCTGTAGCTTCTGCTACTTTAGCGATCAAATCTTGTTTGTTTGCCATGTTAATGATTCCTCCAAATAATTTCTAATTAACAAATATAATCATATCCTAAAATCCCTTTTAGGTCAAGTTAAAAACGCTATTTCTTCCCATTTTCTTTATTTTTTTAGGAGTGGTAACGTACCAAAATAGCCCAAGCGTTCTCACCCGTGTGAGTTTGAATAATGGAACCCGTTTCCAAAACAGAAATTGGCTTTTCAACATAAGCTTGTAAGCTTTCTTTCATCTCTTTTGCCCAATCATCACTACCAGAATATGAAATTCCAATCTCTGCTACAGAACGTTCAGAAAGCGATGTTATCAACTCATCTAACCATTTTTTAAAAGTTTTAGCTCCACGACCTTTAACCATTGGCTGCAATTCATGGTCTTTCATTTGCATGACAACACGGATATTGAGAAGTGAGCTCAACAATCCAGTTACACGGCCAATTCGTCCACCTTTGACAAGATTTTCCAAAGTTGAAACGCCAATATAAAGTTCTGTGTTGTTTTTAACCTCTTCTACATGAGAT
Organism: Streptococcus mitis; assembly: GCA_963515455.1. Taxonomy (GTDB): domain Bacteria; phylum Bacillota; class Bacilli; order Lactobacillales; family Streptococcaceae; genus Streptococcus; species Streptococcus mitis_DN. The sequence continues at coordinate 6,543 of CAUPXP010000033.1, forward strand.
AAAATTGTCTCCATGTCTTTGCCTTCTTGTGCTAATTTAGCAGCTTCGACAACTTGGAATTTCAAGGCTTGGTCAGTGAAGGAACTGTCAATAACTGTTACGTCGGCAGTAGATAGGCTAGCACCTTGACGCGCTGCTTCTACAGTCCCCGAAAGAGCATGGGACATATGAATAGCAAGAATCTGACTACCATCCTTGCATAGGTCTTCAAATACTTCAGCGAAGACACCTACAGCTGGTTGACTTGTCTTAGGAAGATTCTTACTTTCTTGCATCAAGTGAAGAAATTTACCTTCTTCTTTCAAATCAGCATCAGAATAAACAACATTATCAATCATTACAGATAATGGAACAATTGTAATATCTAGTTGCTTTGCTAGTTCTGGTTCAATAGTAACAGATGAATCGGTTACAATCTTAATTTTTGTCATAGTATCAATCTTTCTATTTTAGGATTCAGATTGGTTTTCTTACTTCTAATTATATCAAAAAAAGATTAAAAATCCTAATGGAGTCACTCAAATTTTCCTTAAAAATTTGATATAATCTACTTATAAGAAAAGAGGTGTCCTATGATTAAAAAAATTTACCCCATTTTAACCATTTTATTAGGAGCTGCTATTTATGCTTTTGGGCTGACTTATTTTGTAGTTCCTCATCATCTCTTTGAAGGAGGGGCGACAGGTATTACCCTCATCACCTTTTATCTTTTTAAAATCCCTGTTTCGCTCATGAACCTGCTGATTAATATTCCCCTTTTCATCTTGGCTTGGAAAATATTTGGAGCCAAATCCCTCTATTCTAGTTTACTTGGAACCTTAGCTTTGTCAGCTTGGTTAGCTTTTTTTGAGCGTATTCCCCTTCATATTGATCTTCAAGGTGATTTACTGATTACTGCACTTATAGCGGGAATTCTATTGGGAATTGGTCTTGGAATTATCTTTAATGCTGGAGGTACAACTGGCGGAACTGATATTCTAGCTCGTGTTCTCAATAAATACACTCATATATCAATGGGGAAACTACTTTTTATCTTAGATTTTTGTATTCTCATGCTCATTCTCCTAATCTTCAAGGATTTGCGATTGGTTTCCTACACGCTCTTATTTGATTTTATCGTTTCTCGTGTCATTGATTTGATTGGAGAAGGTGGCTATGCTGGTAAAGGCTTTATGATTATCACAAAACGTCCTGACCAACTTGCTAAAGCGATTAATGATGACCTAGGAAGAGGCGTTACTTTTATTTCAGGTCAAGGCTACTATAGTCAAAAAGATTTGAAGATTATCTATTGTATTGTCGGTAGAAATGAGATTGTGAAAATGAAGGAAATGATTCATCGAATCGATCCTCAAGCCTTTATAACCATTACAGAAGCCCATGAAATCCTTGGAGAAGGATTCACCTTTGAAAAAGAATAAAAAGAGGTAGTGTAGTGACCTCAAAAGTTAGACTTATTCATCTATCTTTTGGGTTACAAACAACCTCTTTTTTGTTTACTCAATCTCTTAAGACCAATTCCGAGCTACTTCTTCATCAGTCTTTAACTGATCCACTAATTGGTCAACTGAGTCAAATTTGGTCATATCTCGAATGCGATCAAGCCAATAAACCATGACGGTTTCCCCATAAATATCTTGATTAAAATCAAAAATATTGACTTCAAAACGTGCTTCTTCTCCATCAAAGGTCACATTTTTCCCAACACTAGCCATAGCACGATACTTCTGTCTTTGAATCTCAACATCAACGACATAAACGCCATCTGCTGGCATATAAGTACGATCTAAAAGCACCAAATTCGCTGTCGGATAACCAATCGTACGACCACGAGCATTGCCATGAACCACCATACCTCTTGATGGAAGCGGTGCCCCCAAAAGTTCTCCTGCTTCTTTCACATTTCCATCTAAAATAGCTTGACGGATACGAGTTGAACTAATCTTTCCTTTCTCATCTTCTACAGGTGGAACGATAATGACTTCTCCATCAAAGTAATCCTTTAAGTCCTCTGCCGTTTTTTGGTCAGAACCAAATGTATAATCAAAACCTGCAACAATAATTTTGGCATTCATAGCCTTGATATAAGTTGCAAAAAATTCTTCTGCCGTGAGACTAGCGAATTGACTACTAAAATCAAGGAGATATAATTCTTCTACACCTTCGCGCTTTAATTTTCTTTCACGTTCAGCAGGATTTAAAATATGTAAAAACAAATCTGGATGATAAGGCTCTAAAGCAATCTTTGGAGATTCATTAAAGGTCATAACGACGATAGGTAATAAATCTTTTCTCGCAGCCTTATTGGCAACACGAAATAATTCTTGATGCCCCTTGTGTATGCCATCAAAATAGCCGAGAACAACGACTGAATCAGATGGTGTGCCAATATCTTTTTGGTTTTTTATAGGAATAGTAATAATCATAAAATAATTATATCATAGCGATAGCTATTTCTGGAACAGAAAATCTGAAATGTCGTTTTTTTCACCTGAAGTGTACTATTTTAGAAGAATTTTATTTTTAAAATCAGAAAAACGCATTATACCAGGCATTAAAAGCTTGATACAATGCGTTTTTTATGAAAAGATTTAATGGGTTTTCTAACAAAATGAATTTCCAGCAGTATTTCCGCTTTCTATTAATAAGTTCCTTCTTCACCTTGGCTAGTCAAGATTACCGGACCATCTTTCGTAATCACGAATTGGTGTTCATATTGGCATGACAGTCCACCGTCAATGGTCTTATGCGCCCAACCAGTCTTCATATCTGTATCAATTTCCCAGTCACCTGTATTGATCATTGGTTCAATAGTCAAGACCATACCTTCACGAAGACGAAGTCCTCGACCTGCAATACCATAGTTCGGAACCATTGGTTCTTCGTGCATGGTTGGGCCAACACCATGACCAACCAAATCACGCACTACACCGTAACCACGGCTTTCAGCGTATTCTTGAATAGCCGCACCGATATCACCGATACGATTTCCAACAACAGCTTGTTCAATCCCCTTGTACATAGCTTCTTTAGTTACATCCATCAGATTTTTCACTTCTTCGGACGGTGTACCAACAGCATAAGCCCAACATGAGTCTGCAAGACCACCAGAATAGCTCTGAGTGTATTTCTTCATTTGCTCCACATTGTTGAAGTTTAATTTTGAGACATTCAGGTCAGATTTAGCAATAGGACCTCCCAAAACCATATCAACTTTGAGCAAATCACCATCTTTCAAGATATAGTGACGAGGGAAAGCATGAGCCACTTCATCATTAAGAGAGCAGCAGGTAGCATAAGGATAGTCCATCATTGCACCGTCAACCCCAATCTGAAGCGGAAGGAAGTTTTCTTCCTTACAACGACGGCGAACATATTCTTCAACTTCCCACATATCTACGCCAGGCTTAATCAAATCACGTAAGCCGATATGAATACTTGCTAGAAAATCACCAGCCTTGTCCATAGCTTCGATTTCACGAGCTGATTTTAATGTTATCATTATTTCTCCTAGTTTCTAATTAATTTTAACGGTCACATTTGCTTTTGAAACAATCTGGTGACCGTGATAAATATCGTAGTCAATTATAGCTGATCGTCTCGTATGATGGATAATACGTGCTTGAATGCGCAGTATATCATCTATCTGAACCGCCTGCAAAAAGTAGATCAGCATTTGTTCGATGATGAGATTGCGACCACTATTCACAACTAAATCTTGAGTCATGTGGGTCAGAATTTCTGCCAATACACCATTAGCCAAAACACCGTTCTTCTCTAGCATAAAGGGTTCCACTGTAATGACGACTTCATCATGGTGATAAGAAAGTTTTTGTCCAATCTGCTCAGAAAAAGTCGGTAGAGCCGAAACTTGGGAACGGCTCATCTTTTCCATGACATCTCGTCGTGTCACAACTCCAAGCAAGGTTTGATTATTCCGAACAACCGGTACCATTTCAAAGTCTTCAGCAATCATCCGTTGACTCACATTGGCAATATTTGTCGATAATCCAACTAAAAATAGACTACGAGACATGACCTTGTCGATTGTGGTACTTGGTGACTTATCACCAGCATCTCTCATGGTTACAACGCCAACAACAACCTGATGTTGGTTGATAACTGGGAAACGACTGCTACGATTCTTACGAACCAAATCCAAATAATCTTTGACTGTGTCGGTCTCTCTCAGAAAACCATACTCATGACTTGGACGATAAAGTTTCTCAACTGTCAGAATATCAGTCTTGATTTGGACATTTGACAAGGCTTTATTGATCATGGTCGCGACAGTGAAAGTGTCATGCTTGCTTCTCAGAACAGGAATTCCTTTTTGATTGGCCAGTTTAAGAACATCATCATGAATCTGAAATCCCCCTGTAACCAAAACGGCATTTTCATTTTCAAGTGCTAACAGTTGGATACGGGTACGGTCTCCGACAATCAAGAGTCCCCCATCATGAAGGTAAGACAAAATATTTTGTTCGGTCATAGCACCGATTGAAAACTTACTAAATTCTCTCTCTAAACCTTCTTGCCCAGCCAGAACCTCAGAAGAAGTCACTTCTGCAATTTCAGCAAAAGTTAATCTCTCTATAGCAACTTTCTGGGATTTAACACGAATTGTTCCACTTCTAGGACGGGTCTCCACAATTCCACGGTTTTCAGCTTCTTTAATAGCCCGATAGGCTGTTCCATCACTAACTCCCAGATGGTTGGAAATACTACGAACACTGACCCTTTTACCTACTGGTAATTCTTCCAAATAGCTTAGAATTTCCTGATGCTTACTCATTGAATTCTCCTTTTACATACCGAAATTCAAGATAATCCCGCATTTTTCTTGTGTAGCGATCACTTCCCTTAAACTGGCGGAACAAACTAAATCCAGACTTAAGAGCAACTCTTTGGCTAGCTTCATTTTCAAGGTGGGTAATGATGGATAATTGTTTTAAGCCAACTTCTTCAAAAGAAAGTTGACAAATTTTTCTAACAACCTCTGTCATAAATCCTTGCGACCAAGCATCTTTTCTCAAAAAATAGCCAAGCTCAGCTTCTTTTTTGATTTCATCTAACTTCTCAAATTTAATAGAACCAATCATTTTTTCAGTTTTCTTGTCACAAATAGCCCATACTCCCAAAGGAGACTTCATAAAGTAATTGGCCAACGCATATTGGCTCTCTTCCAGACTTGCCTGAGTCGGGAAAATAAATTGAAGATTTTCTGGATTCGAAGCTATCTCATGGAAGTCCTGACTATCACTAAAAAAGAAAGGACGCAAATACAAGCGATCCGTTTCAAAAAAAGAAAACATTGCTAATTTGGTCCAAATATTCATAAACACCTCTACGGCTTAATCCTCAACAAGTGTAATATCCGCTCCTAGATTACGTAATTTTTCAATAATATCAGAATAACCACGTAAGATAAACTCGATATTGGTAATTTCAGTTTGCCCCTCGGCCATCAAACCAGCAATAACTAAAGCTGCACCAGCTCTCAGGTCAGTTGCTTTAACACTTGCCCCACGTAAATCACGTCCACCTGTGTACAAAATATGACCATTTGTTGTCGAAATGTTCGCATCCATCTTTGCTAGTTCAAAAACATGATTTACACGTTTTTCGTAAATCGTATCGACAATTGTACCACGCCCATTCGCTCTTAGTAAAAGAGGGGTAATCGGTTGTTGCAAATCAGTAGCAAAGCCTGGGTAAGGAGCTGTCTTAATATTGATTGCTTTCAAATTAGACTGCTCTTCGACAAAAATGCTGTCTTCAGATACAGTCATTCTCACTCCCATTTCTTCCAGCTTAGCAATAAATCCTTCCAGGTGTTCGTAAAGAACATTATTGATACGAATTCCTTTACCAACTGCAGCAGCTAAGGAAATATATGTTCCAGCTTCAATGCGGTCTGGAATCACCTGATGACGGGTTCCATGTAATCTTTCAACACCATCAATAATGATGATATTAGTTCCTGCACCACGGATATGGGCACCCATATTATTCAAGAGAGTAGCTACATCAATAATCTCAGGCTCACGGGCTGCATTTTCAATAATAGTACGACCATTCGCTTTAACTGCAGCAATCATCGTATTGATCGTTGCCCCTACACTAACCGTATCCATGTAAATACTTGCACCATGAAGTCCTGTATCTTTAGCAGATAACTTCATGTTATCTCCCTCGTAGCTAACAGTGGCACCCATAGCTTCAAATGCCTTAAGGTGTAGGTCAATCGGACGAGGACCTAGATCACATCCTCCCGGTAGACCAACTGTCGCTTCACCAAAACGACCCAAGAGGCTCCCATAAAAATAGTAAGATGCACGAAGACTGTTGATTTTTCCATAAGGCATTGGAATATTTTGAACACCTCTTGGATCAATCTCCAAGACATCGTCATAACGCTTAACAGTAGCTCCCATCAATTCCATGATTTCGACAAGACTGGCTACATCCGAAATATCTGGAACGCAATCCAAAGTCACCACATCATCAGCCAAGATAATAGCCGGAATTAAGGCTACAACACTATTTTTAGCACCACTAATAGTGATTTCACCTTGCAGTGGTAATCCACCATTGATAACAATTTTTCTCATTCTAAGTTTTCAATACTCTTTCAAGATTTCTAATAAGGTCTTTGAAATAAAGTATATCATAAATTTATCCTTTTTTCCATACTTTTCAATTTTATTGGATAAATCAGAGTTGACGAGTTAGTAACTGAATTACTAATACTCAATGAAAATCAAAGAGGAAACTAGCCGCAGGTTGCTCAAAGCACTGCTTTGAGGTTGTAGATAGAACTGACGAAGTCAGCTCAAAACACTGTTTTGAGGTTGTGGATAGAACTGACGAAGTCAGTTACCTATACCTACGGCAAGGCGATATTGACGTGGTTTGAAGAGATTTTCGAAGAGTATAATCTTTCTCGAATCGCTATTGCCCCTTTTTTGCCCCCTAAATACAAAAATAGCCCTTCGGATAAAATCCGAGGGGCTAGAAACGTTGTTAAATCAACGGCCGAA
>CAUPXP010000034.1:0-13355 GCA_963515455.1 Streptococcus mitis
AAAAGCGTCACCTGTATCTTCAATCACATCTGTCGGACTAAAGACATACCCATCATCCGTTGTATAAGCGCCTCCAGTTCCTCTATTCGATGCCGGCGTATTGAGATTAAAGTTTGGTTTAATCGGTGAACTTGGTTTATCGGTACTGCTTGGTTTCGTATTGTCAGAATGACTTTGAACTGGTTGACCACCAATTGGTAGATTTCGAGCCAATTTTTCTTCCAAAGCAGACATTTGCGAATAAGGAATAAAATGGAAATGATCCCCGTGAGGCACTGCAACACCATTTGCTGTACGTTTTGTAATCTGTGCTGGGTCAAATACCAAGCCATCAGACTCCACATGACGTTGGCTAAGTGGCAAAGCGTACAATTCTTGAAGGAGACTAGCTAAATCCTCACTTTGACTTTCAGGAGTTGTTGTAGGATTTTGAGGAACCTCAGATTGACTCGTTCTCACACTAGATCTTGTTTCAGCTCTGCTTGAACGATATTCAACCGTACTTAATTGCCCACCTTTTCCAGATAAGAAGGCTTGGGCAGCAGCTAATTCACTCGCAGACAAATCACTCTTCGGAATATAGTGGAAGTGATTGCCATGAGGAACAATATAAGCATCACCCGTGTCCTCAATGATATCAGAGGCATTGAAGATATAACCATCATCCGTTGTATAACGTCCTTGGGCTCTGGCAGCAACTACCGCCTGATCGTTAGAACCACCTCCATGATTATGACTGTGTTCCTGCTTCTGACGTTTAATCTCTTCTTTTGTTCGAATATTGTCCGCATGAGCCGCATCTTTAAGGTAAACATAGTATTTCCCGTCTACCTTAATCACATAACCACCCTTGATTTCATTGACAATGTCTGCATCCTTCAACTGATAATTCGGATCTTTCATCAGCAGTTCTTCACTGATGATGGCATCATAAGGAACCTTGCCATTATAGTAATGATAATGGTCTCCATGAGAAGTCACATAACCTTGATCCGTAATCTTGATAACAATTTGTTCGGCGTTGATTCCCTCTCTCTTACTGACTTCATCTGGTGTCAAATTTTCTGCCTTTTGACCAGCCTGATCACCATCTATATAAGCAACTCGATTAGAATCTTTCTTAACTTGTCCAGCTTGATACCGTCCAAGCTCATAAGAACAAACACTTAGGGCAAGAACTGCCACTGAACCTGCTACATATTTTTTATTGATTTTCATTCTTTCCTCACTTTAATTCTTCTGCTAACACACTTATATTTTCTTCAAGATTTTCTAAATAGGTCTTGTCATTTTGTGGGTCTGCCTCTAAAGGATTCAGAGTTTTAAGACCCACACCTGTTGATTTGACAAGAGTTTCAGCTACTTTTGAAGAAGCGTTACTTTCTGTAAAAATCGTTTTAACCTTATAGGTTTTAACAAATTCCTGAATTTCTGTTAGTTGTCTTGGACTTGGTTCTTGTTCAGGAGAGATACCTGCAATACCAAGTTGATTAAGTCCGAATCTCTTCGCTAGATAAGAAAAGGCTGTATGTTGTGTTACAAAGGTTTTCTGACTCGCTTTTTCAAATTTAGGCTGGAATTTCTTAGTTAGTTCTTGAGCTTTTTTGATAAAGGCTTGCGCATTTTTCTGGTAAGTTTCTTTATGCTCACTATCCACCTCTGAAAGTTTATCAGCGATAATCTGGGCTTCTTCTCCAGCTTTTTCAGGATCTAGCCAAGTATGAGGATCATAGAGCGTTTTTTCATCAACTCCATCCCCTGCTTCCACATCTTCTAGCCCTGGGACTCGGTCTAATGTCATTCCTTCAGAAGCCTCTAAAACCTTCACTTTAGATTTTTTTAGATTGGGATCTAAACTTCCTGCCCAAGATTCGAGCGTATGAGAATGGTAAACAAAGACATCTGCATCATAGATGGCAGCGATATCATTTGCTGAAGGTTCAAAGGAGTGAATCCCACTACTTGACTGAATCATTCGAACATCATTCAAGTCACCAGATACTTCCTTGACCATAGCATAGATAGGATAAAAACTGGTCACAATTTTCATCCCTTTCCCTGTCTGACTTTCCTTTTGACCACAAGCCCCTAAACACAAAAGAAAGACACTTAACAATACTAAAAATAAACTTTGTTTCTTCATGGATAACTCCTTAACCATTTAATTAACTAGTAAACATTCTACTCCTAAAAATTTAATCTGTCAAGATATTTTTAGAAAAAATTTGAAATTTCTTTCACATATAAAAATCTGCTGAGTTTCAACAGATTCTAACTTTATATACTCAATGAAAATCAAAGAGCAAATTAGGAAGCTAGCCGCAGGCTGCTCAAAACATGTTTTTGAGGTTGTAGATGAAACTGACGAAGTCAGTAACCATACATACGGCAAGGCGAAGCTGACGTGGTTTGAAGAGATTTTCGAAGAGTATTATTCTTCTATGGTAGAATGCTTATAGCCATAAGTGAAGTAAATAAAACTTCCTATCAACAAAGCAATCAAGAAAGCAATCCAAGTTTCCATATTATACTGCAACATGAAGGACAAACAAATGATGATCGATAAAATTGGTAACAGAGGTACCAAGGGTGTTTTAAATTCTCCAGCTTTTGGCATTCCCTTTTCTCTCCGTAAGCGAATCAAACCATAAGCCAGCATGATCAAGTAGGCTAAGGTACAAATATTTAAGAAGGCTGCAATACTAGCTAGTGGGAACATTCCTGCTGCTACTGCTGAAGCTAGACCGGTCAAGATAGTAGCATTCTTTGGTACCTTGCTAGTTTTGGTCAGTTCTTTAAAGGCAGCAGGCATTAAGCCATCGCGTGCTAAACTGTAAATCATACGCGATAGGGCATAGGTCATCGAAATACAAACTGTAATCAAGGTCAAGATAGCCACCAATGACACATAGTTGGCTGCCCAACTAATCCCAATGCTACGAAGAGCAAAGGCAACGGCATCGTCGACATTTAAATGACTATAGTGAACCACACCAGTCAAGACAAGCGTCACCAAGGCATAAAGAATGGTTACGATAGAAAGCGATAAGACAATCCCTCTAGGAATATTTTTTTGAGGAGTCTTGACCTCATCTACGGCCATAGAGATGGATTCGAAGCCCAAAAATCCAAAGAACATCAAGGACGCACCAGCCATAATACCAGTACTAGCACCATAGATTTGTCCAAAACCGTAAGGAGCAAAATTGCTCCAATTATCAAGCTTGATATGCCAAATTCCCACCAAAATAAAGAGAGCTAAAGCGGAAAATTTCAAAATGACTAGAATTGAATTAAAGCGTAAGGCTGCCTTGGCATTTAGTAAAACAAGAGAAGTCACCAGAACCAAGACAAGAATAGGCAATAAATCAACAAATGTCCCTGCTTGAGGATTAAAGGTACCATTTAAAGCCTGAGGAAGGGCTATCCCATATTGAGAGAGCAACCCTTTAAAATAAGCTGCCCAACCCGAAGCCACACCAGATATAGCTGTCATGAATTCCATCATGGTTAACCAGCCAGCCAACCAAGCTGGAAATTCTCCTAAAATAGCATAGAGATAACTGTAGGCACCACCTGTAGCAGGTACTCGTGAAGCAAATTCTGCAAAAAAGAGGGCTGATAATCCCACACACAAGGCAGAAATAACGATTGAAATCACTAGAGCTGGACCAGCAAGCGTTGCAGCTGCAGTACCTGTGATTGTAAAGACACCTGTCCCTACCATGGCTCCGATACCCAGCAAAATCAGATCCCATAACTTCAAATGCCTGTGCATCTCCGTTTTATCCAAACTTACATTCTTTGTTCTAAATATATTCATCTTTGACTCCAAAATAAACTGATGATTCTATTTTACCATAAATATAGGAGATTTGTGAATATTTATAAAATAATTTTCTAAAAAAATCTGACTACATCTTGTAATCAGATTTTATCGATTCTAGTTCATTGCTTTAAAAGCTGCTTCTGCATCCGCATTGCTGATAGCACCAAATTGAATCTTTCCAATCTTTCCTTGGCTATCAATTAGGTATTCTGTAGGAATGCTTCGAATTTGATAAGCTTGGAAGGTGGTTGCCTTGGTATCATAAAGAACTGGGATATCCTTATATCCTTGTTCCTGGAACCATTGTGGGAATTGCTCAACAGTTTTTTCACCTTGAATTCCTGGTGCAATGACACTAAGAATTTCAAAATCGCGATCTGGTTTTGCAGCCAATTCCATCAACTCAGGCATACTTTTTTTACATGGACCACACCATGAAGCCCAAAACTTCAAGTAGACTTTTTTACCCTTATAATCAGATAACTTGACTTCTTTGCCATCCATGGATTGCAAGGTGAAGTCTGGAGCCTCTTTTCCAACAGCGATTTGTTGTACAGTCGTTTCTTGTTTTGGCTGTTGTGGGGCTTGAGTTTTTTTAGTCTCTTCCTCACCACAGGCCATCAATACAACTAATGACAAGAGACTTAAGCCAGCAAACATTACTTTTTTCATTTGTTCTCCTTTATTCAAAAATTCCAGCTAGAACATTTACTTGTCCTAGTATTAACAAAATTCCCATTAAAATAATGAGCAAACCACCAATTTTCTTCAGTAGCATCATATGACGCTTGATTTTACTAAAATAAGGCATCACAACTCCTGAAGCTAGGGCCAAGACCAAGAAAGGAAGGGCCATGCCCAGAGTGTAAATCAAGGTATAGATAGCTCCTTGCCAAGCACCATTGCCCCCAGAAGCAGCAAGCGCTAAAACAGAACTTAAAACCGGACCAATACAAGGTGTCCAACCAAAGCTAAAGGTAATACCAAGTAAAAATGCTGACCAATAACGATTGGCTGCTGATTTCTTGAAAGTAAAGCTTTTTTGAACCTCTAATTTCTTAAAATGAAAAATTTCCATCTGGTGAAGTCCCAAAATGATAATAATTGTTCCCATAACATATCGAAACCAATTTGCATAGAGAAAATTACCAAAGTAACCTGCACCAAAGCCTAGAATAAAGAAAATGAGAGAGATACCTGCAATAAAGCAAAATGTTCGAATCAAACCTGACCAAAGAACCTTTCTCCCAAACAAGGAAAAACTTTTTGCGCTTTCCTGATCATCCAATAAAATCCCAGCATAAACTGGCAGAAGTGGAAAAATACAAGGAGAAAAAAAGGATAAAACACCTGCTAGAAAAACAGAGATTGAAAATACTATCGTTTCCAATAAAGGACCAACTTTCTTAAGATTTCTAATCCTATTTTACTATATTCAATTTTATTTGTAAGCTTTCTGCTACACAAATTGAATTATCCTGTATTTGAAAGAGCCCTATTTTTCACGAATGACTTCGACCTTGTATCCATCAGGGTCTTTAACAAAGTAATAGTTAGGTGCAGTTCCTGGTAGACCATTTGGCTCAGTCACTTCATAGCCTTTGGCACTATGCTCTTGATGAAGCGCCTCAAGATCAGGTGTGCTTAGGGCGATATGGGCAAATCCATCTCCAACCACATAAGGACCATGATCGTAGTTATAAGTCAACTCCAACTCATAGTCGTCACCCTCAAGTCCTAGATAGACAATCGTGAAGGCATGGTCTGGAAAATCTCTGCGACGCAATTCTTTAAATCCAAAAGCATCTTGATAAAATGCAATTGATTTTTCAAGATTTTCTACGCGTAAGCAAGTGTGTAGCATTTTTGAAGCCATATTTTTCTCCTTTATTTTTAAAAAGACTGGGACAATCCTGTTCCAGTCTTATCTGTTATTATTTACCAAGTTTTGCTTTAGCTGCATCTGCAAGAGCTGTGAAAGCTGCTGCATCGTTAACAGCCAAGTCAGCAAGCATTTTACGGTTAACTTCAATCTCAGCCAATTTCAAACCATGCATCAATTGTGAGTATGAAAGTCCGTTCATACGAGCTGCCGCGTTGATACGAGTGATCCACAATTTGCGGAAGTCACGTTTTTTCTGACGACGGTCACGGTATGCATAGTAGTAAGAGTTCATTACTTGTTCTTTTGCAGTACGGAACAAGATGTGTTTAGCTCCATAGTAACCTTTTGCTAATTTAAGAATACGTTTACGACGTTTGCGTGATACAACGCCACCTTTAACACGTGCCATGTTTTATTTCCTCCAAATATTTCCTAGAATTGTTTACTTACAGTCAAGCTATTATTTCAAGCGAGTAAGCATTGCTTTGATACGTTTGTAATCTCCTGAATGCACCATAGATGCTTTACGAAGATGACGACGTTGTTTCTTAGTTTTTCCGTGGAAACGGTGAGAAGTGTAAGCACGGAAACGTTTAAGTCCACCAGAACCTGTACGTTTGAAACGTTTAGCTGATGCGCGGTGTGTTTTTTGTTTTGGCATGATTTTTTCTCCTTTATTTAACTTTCTGACAATTATTTTTTGTCAGTTGCTGGCGCCAATTGCATGAACATTTGACGTCCATCCATTTTAGCACGTTGTTCGATGATGGCAATATCTTGAGTTGCTTCAGCAAACTCGGCTAAAACTTTTGCACCAATCTCTTTATGGGTAATCATACGACCCTTAAAGCGAATAGATACCTTAACTTTATTTCCTTTTTCAAGGAATTTGCGTGCATTGCGAAGTTTTGTATCAAAGTCACCCTTGTCAATAGTTGGACTTAGACGAACTTCTTTCACAGTAACAACACTTTGTTTTTTACGTTGTTCTTTTTGCTTCTTCTGGTACTCAAATTTGAACTTACCGTAGTCCATAATTTTTGCAACAGGCGGTTTGGCTTGGGGTTGAATCAAGACTAGGTCAACATTAGCGTTATCAGCCAAAGCTTGCGCTTCACTGAGTGGCTTGATGCCTAGCTGTTCTCCTTCAAGACCAATCAAGCGAACTTCACGTACACGAATCTCATCATTGATGAATAAGTCTTGCTTTGCTATGGTTTTCACCTCTTTTGTTTTATTAGAGAAAAACAATAGCGGACTCGTAAATATACAAGCCCGCACGTTATGATAGCGTTTCTTAGAAACTTTTCATCCGTAGGGCCAGGCAACTTAATGTCACAAGGCGAGAAGCTCTCACTTCTGCTTTTCTCAACTTTTATATGATACCAAGTTTTCTAGCCCTTGTCAAGATAAAAAGTTATTTTTTTGAAAAGTTTCTGCTCATTAGCCAACCGTTTCAATCTTCCAACTATTCCAACCTTTAAAGCGTATAGCTCCCTGCTGGTCAGTTCGATAAACTTTGCTATTGATACCTTCCAGTCGTGTCAAGGTTTCCTGATGGGGGAGTTTCGTTCGATTGTTCTTTCCAACTGAGATGAGAGTAATCTCTGGTTTGAGCTGTTCTAGAAAGGCTGAACTTGATGATTTTTTAGAGCCATGTTGGCTAGCTTTCAAAACATCCACCTCTAGGTCAGGATATTGATTCAGCATCTCCTTCTCTCCTTTCTCCTCCAAATTTCCTGTGAAAAGAAAGTTTTTATCCAAGAGTTTTCCATACAAAACCAGGGAATCTTCATGACCTCCATCTCCCATTTTCCTTGGAGATAGGACTTCTAACTGACTTCCGAAAATTGGCAAGTTCTCTCCTGCTGTTATACTTCGAACTTTTGTTTGGGTCGCTTGTAGTTCTGCAACAAATTCCTTCTGTTTCAAACTGCCTTTGGACACTAAAATTTCGCCTACATGGAAAGCCTTGGTCACCTCCAACAAATCTCCAACATGTTCCTTGTCCGTATTTGTCAAAATCAGCTGGTCAATCTTGGCTACTCCTCTACTTTTTAGATAAGGAATCAAGGTTCTCTGTGCATTGCTGGTCGTCGTCTTTTCTTGCCATTTTTCGATTTTCTTATCAGATTCTGCCTTGCCACCTACATCTATGAGAATGGTCTTACCAGTTACATCCCGTAGGAAAATACTTTCGCCTTGCCCCACATCCAGCATGGTGATTTCATTTTCTAGTGGATACTTGGTCAGGAGAAAGAGCCCTGTAATCAATAAACTCAATACTATTAGCCTTTTAATGTTTTTCCTCAAATCATAGACTAAAGCCAAAGAAATTAATAGTAGTATCAACAGCCATGCATTCGGTTGTCCAAAGACCAGAGGTCTACTTGCCACCTGTGATACCAAGCGAATCATCCCCTCCAACCATTCAAAAATAAAATTCAGCTGAATGACTGGATAGAGAAAGGAAAGGGCAAATAAGATAGACAAGAGCGGTAAGAAGACCAAGTCAAAAAGAAAGGAAAAGACAAAGGTCAAAAGGATGGACCAAGGCTGAAATTCCGCAAAATAGAAGGATAAAATAGGTAGTATGCCCAAGGAAATGACTAGACTTTCTCTAGCAATAGCCTTAAGCCCCTCCCCTTCTTTGCTGGTCATAGTCAAGATAAAAGCATAAGCACAGGACAAAACTCCTCCTGCTGTCAAGAAAAAGTTGGGCATGATGATAAAGAGAACAAGCACAGTCAAGGCAAAATTATCCAAGCCCTTAACCCCATGTTGAGCCAGTAACTTTTGCAAAAGACTGCGAATGACCGAAGCTGAAAATCCTGTCAGACCTGCATAAATAAGGGAAAAGGGATAAGTCAGCCACTTCAACTTTTCTTGGGTCAAGCCCAATCGCAAGAGAAGTTTCTTAAAGCCATCCATGAAAAAGCCTACCTGCATACCTGATAAGGCAAAGAGGTGGATAATTCCTAGACTAGAATAAAGCTCATTCATCTCCTCAAAATCTGTGTCCAGATGTCCTAATAGAAGTCCCGTCATGTAATTACGCATAGGATTTGGAAAATGCGTCTTAATCCAAACTACAGCCTTACGGCGTAAACTGGACAAGTTTTCGCCTATATCCCAACTGCTTACCTTTTGAAGTGACTGGATTTTTTTGATATTGAGAGTCTGGTAAATCCCCTGAGTCTTCAGATAGGCTTGATAGTCAAAGCCACCAAAATTTCTCTGCCCTTCTGGCTCCGAAAGTTTTCCTTCTAGTCCTATCTCACGAAGGTCGGTTAAAGCTTGAAAGGCTTCTTGCTCCTCCTCGGACTGGAGTTTATAATAGACTTGAAAAATGCGTCCGTCAGACTTACCACGAAAGGATAGACTGTCACCATTGACCTTAATAGTGTCAGGCAAAATCCGTACCCTTTCAACAAAATCCGCTAAGTTTTGACTCTCTTGACTCTGTTGCCAATTTTGAAACAGAAACCAGAAGCCAAAGACTCCACAAATCGCTAGAACTCTGCCTGCTGATTTCCAAGGAAATTGGATAAAGAGACAGACGAGCAGAAAAACGAAGCCCATCAAAGCAAGATAGGATGCTGAGAAAATGGCGTAGTAAAGCCAGAGTAATAGAAAACTCAGATAGATTAGGGGGATAGGGAAATTCTTAATCCACTGTAACATAGTCTTTTAGCTTTTCTATGGTCTTGACACCAATGCCAGAGACTTTCTTGAGTTCATCAACCGACTTGAATTTCCCATTTGCCTCACGATGGTCGATAATATCCTGAGCTCGTTTTCCTCCCAGTCCCTTGACTTGCTTGAGTTCTTCCAGACTGGCCTTGTTGAGATTGACCTTCTTGTCCTTGCTTGTTGAAGAAGCTGCCCCCGAAGTAGTCTGTTGACTAGCTGCTTCTTCTCCCTTAGTGGGAACGTAAACCAGAGCCTCATCACTAACTTTCTGAGCTAGATTGAGCGACTTGCTGTCTGCTTGCTCTGTCAAACCACCAGCCTTCTGAACGGCATCATTGACCCGACTACCTACAGGCAAATCATAAATCCCAGGTGCTTTAACAGCGCCTTTTACATCTACTGTGATTAGATCTTGTTCAAGGGGCTCTGCCTTTTCTTCCTTGTTCACTTCCTTTTCGGTCGATGAATCCTTGGAAACAGCTACGACTTCTGCCTGCAAATTCGTTTCCTTGACAAGTGTTGGTGGAGCTGGCTTTAGCAGGAAAAATCCACCTAAAAGCAAGCCCAGACAAGTACAGATGACAATGATTTTATACTCTTTGATTTTCTCGATAATTGCTTCCATATTTTCTCCTCTCTTAGATTATTCGTAAGAGGAAGAAAAAACAGTTGAAAATTTCTTCTCAACTGCTTATTTATTTGCAAAATAGTCTTCCTTGGTCAAGACATAATGAACTCTTGTCACGATTCGGCCTTCTTCATGCTGGTCCATACAAGCATATGGTTCTGCATGTGAAAAACGCATGCCTGATTTCTTCATGACCTTTCCTGATGCGGGATTAGCCTTATCGTGAAGGGCAGTCAACTTATTCATTCCTATCTTCTCAAAAGCTAGCTCAATCACAGCACGATTGGCTTCTGTCGTCAATCCTTGATTCCAATACTTTTTATTGATAATATAGCCAATAGCCGCCTTCTTAAGAGCAGGATCAATCTTATGCAAATCAATGGTTCCGATAAATTTGCCGTTGCTTTTTAGTTCTATTCCCCACCGTCCCAAGGGATTGGCCAAGTAGAACTGAGCAATGTTATTCTTGGTTTCTTCCAAGCTTTGATTTGTTGGAAAAGTGTAGCGCGTATTTTCTCTGTCCGAGGCGTAGGCAAACATTGCTTCTGCATCATCCAAGGTTACAGGTCTAAGCAATAAACGCTCAGTCTCCACTATTGGATACTGAGCTAGTTTTAAAAAGATTGATTCCATAAATTTCTTCCACTTGAAACGTTTCTAATCTAATACAAGGATATTGAATAAAACATTTAAAAAGCAAACTTATAGTAGATTGAAATAAGATATAAACAAATCAATCAGAAAATTCAAATTAATTTCTAGAAATATTTTAGCAGTCACGACGTACTATTCTAGCTTCAATCAACTATAGATTTAGTATTGAGATAACTTTAAGTACAAAAGAACTATCCTTCAGATAGAGGTTGAGGATCCAATTATTCACTCTCTTCATTTTTAACTGGTACTGGTTCATAAGCTCGGATAATCTGAGCGACAACTGGATGGCGAACCACATCCTTAGCTGAAAAATGAACAAAGTCAATCTGGTGAATGTTCTTGAGCTTTTCCTGAGCATCAATCAAACCGGACTTGACGTTACGCGGAAGGTCAATCTGACTGATATCTCCATTGACAATCATCTTAGAATTAAAACCTAAACGAGTCAAGAACATCTTCATCTGCATGATAGTCGTATTTTGCGCCTCATCGAGAATGACAAAGGCATCATCCAAGGTCCGTCCACGCATATAGGCAAGAGGTGCAATCTCGATAATTTCACGCTCCATGAGACGAGTCGTTTGGTCTTTTCCGAGAATTTGATACAAGGCATCGTAAACAGGTCGAAGGTAAGGATCTACCTTCTCTTTAAGATCCCCCGGAAGAAATCCGAGACTCTCGCCCGCTTCTACCGCTGGACGAGTCAAGATAATACGTTTAACTTGCCCACGTTTAAGGGCTGTCACAGCCAAGGTCACTGCAAGAAAGGTCTTCCCTGTCCCTGCAGGTCCGATTCCAAAGGTCACATCATGCTGTTTGACACTATCCACATAAAGCTTTTGACCCAGTGTTTTGACACGGATAGGCTTCCCAGTATTGTCTTTGATGATTTCTTCTTCGTAAAGGGCGACAAACTTGTCGATTTCATCGTTTTTGACCATGCTAATTGCAGTCACCACATCTGGCGTACCAACGGTCATCCCACGATTTACCAAGACCATCAAAGCCTGAATAACTTGACGGGCTTCCTCACAGGCAGACTCTTCTCCCAAAACCTGGACAATCTCCGTACGGGCATGAATCACAACATCAAGCTCTTCTTCCATCAAACGAAGATGGCGTTCATTGGAACCAAAAAGATGAAACAGGTCATCTGGATGACTCAGTTGAATGTCTATTGAATGTTCCTTCAAATAAAGAACCTCTCTAATCCTTTTATTTCTTTTTATTATAGCAAAGGGATGGAGAAATTACTAGCCCAAACCCAGTGAATCATGCTAGTGTTCTAAGTATTCTTGCCAAATGCTGTCAAAATCTCCTAGGTTAAAAGAGAAACTGGCATGTTCCTCCAAAAATCGACTGACCTCATCAAAATCATCGGTGTGTTTTGGGAAGGCTGACTCTTCAAAAGCGAGGTCTGCTAGGATAGCCTTTGGACTGTTACTTTTAGGATTGCGCTCGGTCATGAGCCAAGTGTAAAATGATTTTCTCATACAACTCCTTAAACCAACTCTGTCCCAAACTGGTCCTGCTTAATTTTACCAGCCTTCATCAAACCACCGAGTGCTTTCTTGAACTGACCTTTAGAAATGCCAAAGGTTGCTTTGATGTCGTCTGGAGATGACTTATCATTTAGGGTCATGAAACCACCATTGCTTTCCAAATAGGTCAAAATCATCTGAGCATCATTTTCCAACATTTCAAAAGAACGTGGTTTGAGGGAGAGGTTCAAGGTACGGTCCACTTCGCGGAAACCAATGACACGCGCATCTAATACTTGCCCCAAACGTGGCTCTGCGTAGCGCTCGCTAGGATGGATAAAGCCAAGCATGTTATTTTCTGGTAGGTAGACAAAGGTTCCTGACAGCTTGAGGCGGTACACAATGGCTGGCCAGTTTTGGTTCTGCATGTTGTTGTAGGCAGGACGAGCCAGACGTTGGAAGTCTTCTTGATAGGCCAAGAGTCCCCAGATACGGTCTTTCTTGTCCACTTCAAGACGGATGTAGAGTTGGTCACCCTTCTTAGGCCAGAGTTCCTTGAGCTCAGGGAGAATATCGAGTGACACAACGATTTCTTTATCAGGAAGGCCTGTATTCACAAAGACACCCAAGTCCTTACGAACTTCTGTTACAGTTCCCCAACCAAATTGGTCCTGAGTGGCAGTCACTTCTATGGTTGTCAAGCGGAGTTTTTGCTTCATATCCGTGTAGGCAAAACCTTTGACCGTATCCCCTACTGTATGCTGACCTTCTTCCTTAGCAAGAGCATAGGTTTGACCATCCTTTTGCACAAAGTAAAAACGGTCATTTTCATCGATGATGAGTCCAACGATAAAACTTGCAAGATTTGTATTCATATTTCCTTCTTTCGAATAAAACTCAGCCAGCAATGCCAACTGAGTTTTTCTGTTTATTTTTAGACTTCCAAAAGTTCTTTCTCTTTGTTGGCAGTCATGTCGTCGATGTGTTTAACAGCATCGTCTGTTACTTTTTGAATGTCTTTTTCAAGAGTCTTCAATTCGTCTTCAGTGATTTCTTTTGCTTTTTCTTGTTTCTTAGCTTCGTCCATAGCGTCACGACGGATATTGCGCACAGCTACTTTAGCATTTTCACCGACCTTCTTCACTTCTTTAGCAAGGTCACGACGAGTTTCTTCTGTAAGAG
>CAUPXP010000035.1:0-13032 GCA_963515455.1 Streptococcus mitis
CAGCACAGCACAGCACAGCACAGCACACAGGTGAAAACTCTGGACTTGAGAAATTAAATCTCACTTCCAAAGATGTTTTTACAGATAATATTTCAAAAATTGGTCAACTTTTTCCTGAAGTTCTGACGGAAAAGAGGGATGAATACGGCAAATTACGTCCTGCGATTGACTTTGAGAAGCTTAAACAGTTTTTATCAGAGGAAATTGTGGATGGTCGAGAATCCTATGAGTTTACTTGGGTTGGAAAGCGTGAAGCTATTGCAGAAGCTGGGCGACCAACTACCAAAACCTTAAGACCAGATCTTGATGAAAGTGTTGACTTTGAAAACAGTGAAAATGTCTTTATTACTGGAGATAATTTAGAAGTCTTAAAAATCTTACAAGAATCCTATCTAGGAAAAATCGATATGATTTATATCGATCCACCCTATAATACAGGGAAAGACTTTGTATATTCTGATAAGTTCCAAAAAACAGACGAAGAGTTGAAGGAAGATATGGAACTTTTGAATGAAGAGGGGCGCCTAGTAGTTGGGCTCACAAAAAATGAAAAAACTTCGGCTCGTTATCACTCAGACTGGCTCAATATGATGTATCCACGCCTGCGCTTAGCACGTAATCTCCTCAAAGATTCAGGTGTTATCTTTATCTCTATCGATGATAATGAACAAGCTAATCTGAAAGCTATCTGTGATGAGATATTTGGAGAGGAGAATTTTTGTGGTCAATATATTTGGAAGAGAACTGATACTCCTGCGAATTTGAGTAAAACAATCAAAAAAAGTACAGAATATATTTTATCTTATTCAAAAGGGAAAGTTGATAGGTTTTATGGCGTTCAAAAGATAAGCTCCAGTAATAATGGGTTGATGAATCAAACTAATTCTGAACATGAGCTTATTTTTCCAGCTAATTTAGTAGATACTAAATTAGCTGATGGGATTTATGTTAAAGGAAACTACGGTACTAATTCATACAATATTGAATTAGTATTAGATACGGAAGTAAAAGATGGTTATTTTATTAAACCAGTTCATTTAATAGGTAAGTTCAAATGGCAGCAGGATTATCTAGATAAAGAAATTTCTAATGGCACACAAATTTCAATAAAAACAGAAGCTTTTTCTCCTTCTTATGAAAAAACAGAATACGAAAGAGAAGTTCCTTCGAGTTTGATAGATAGAAGTGTGGGAGTATCAATCAACGAGATTGCACAAAAATATGTTGATGATTTATTAGGAATTAGTAAAATTTTTAGTAATCCTAAACCCACGGATTTAATAAAATATCTATCATCTTTTCTAGATGATTCTAACCAAATAGTCTTAGACTTCTTCGGCGGTTCTGGTACTACGGCAGATGCAGTTATGCAATTGAATGCGGAAGATGGTGGAAATCGTAAGTTTATCTTGTGTACGTTGGATGAAGCAGTTGCTGAAAAATCTGCTGCTAAAGAAGCAGGCTATGAAACTATTGACCAAATTTCACGTGAGCGGATTCGTCGTGCTGCTACCAAGATTCAGGAGGAGCATCCTGAGTTGGCTGGTAAGCAAGACTTTGGCTTTAAAGCCTATAAGTTAGATTCTTCTAATTTCAAGGATGTTTCAGCTCGACCGGATCAATTTATTCAAGGAGAACTCTTTGATAGTGTATCTAATATCAAGGAAGGACGTACTGGCCTCGACTTACTTTTCCAAGTTATGCTGACCTGGGGGATGGAACTGTCACTAGCCATTGATTTAGAGAAAGTAGCAGGCGCAGAAGTTTATGATGTAGATCAAGGTTCGCTCATGGCTTGTTTTGAAGATAAAATCTCTGAAGAAGTTATCCGTCATATCGCTCAAGCACAACCACTCCGTGCCATTTTCCGTGATAGCTCATTTGCCAATTCAGCAGATAAGATTAACGTAAGTGAAATCTTTAAAGAATTGTCACCTCATACAAAAGTGAAGGTGGTGTAGGCGATGTTCTATCAGCTGACAACTGATAATTGGATAAGTATCGGAGGGATTATAGTAGATTCGATTGCGATTATTGTTTCTATCAGCATTGCAATCTGGGTTACTAGACGTGCTTTTAAAGATAACTTAAAACAAAATTTATTTGAAAAAAGGATGATATTGTATAGTGATTTTATTCTACATTTGGAGTACTTACTTGCAAATCATACAGTTTCTAATCTAGAAAAGCAACATAAGGCAATTGATGAAAATATAACTAAATTATATTTTTTATCTAATAAGGAAATGTATAGTTTAGCCATAGAATTCAATAAAGAACTTGAAGATACTATCAAGAAAGTTGAAGACGGAAAGATACAAGAAGATAATCAAAGACTTATTTCTATTTGTCTTGTACTTAGTGATGCAATGAAGTGGGAAAAAGAGTATTTTAACGATATTACATCATCAAAAATGAAAGAAATTAAAAAGAAATATAATATGGCGTAACTATTAAATATAGTTATAGATGTGAAATAGTTTATGTGAATTTAATAAAAAGAATATAGAATTATGAAACTACAATTTAAAAAACAACAATTTCAGTTGGATGCGGTTAGTGCCATTGCAGATTTATTTCAAGGGCAAGCCAAACATACTGGAGTTCAGTATATGGCGGATCCAGGTCGTCTCAAGTCAGATGAGGTAGATTTGGTTTTAGATGCTTATCGAAATGCACCGATTCAATTGAGTCAAGCAAGTATACGAGAAAATGTCCATACTATGCAAACTTGTTATGGTTTGCGTCCTTCTGATAAACTATCGATTGATATGATTGCTGGACGAGAAGCTTATAATTTTTCCATAGAGATGGAGACGGGAACAGGGAAGACATACACGTATATCCGTACAATTATGGAATTGAATAAACGTTATGGCTGGCTCAAGTTCATCATTGTCGTTCCAAGTGTAGCCATTCGTGAAGGAGTTCTCAAGTCTCTACAGATCATGTCAAGTCACTTTCAGATGGAGTATGGCAAGCAACCACGCTATTTTGTCTACGATTCCTCACGTTTAGGTGATTTGGATAGTTTTGCCAATTCGTCAGATCTTCAAATCATGGTCATCAACTCTCAAGCCTTTAATGCAAAAGGCAAAGATGCGCGACGGATTCATTCTGAACAGGAAAGTTTCCGCTGGCGCCGTCCGATTGATGTACTGGCAGCTATGAATCCGATTATGATTATTGATGAACCTCAGTCTGTTGAAGGGAAACAAACCAAGGAAAGACTAAAAGATTTCAAGCCATTGTTTACACTACGTTATTCGGCTACCCACAAGGAAAAGCATGATATGGTTTATAGATTGGATGCCATGGATGCTTACAATCAAAAATTAGTGAAGAAGATTGCGGTTAAGGCTATCGAGCAAACTGGGACGACCGGGACACAAGGCTATCTATATCTACAAGAAATCATTCCACAAAAAACAGGAGCACCCAAAGCAAAAATTGAGTTTGAAGTAAAAACGCAGTCAGGTGTCAAAAGGAAATTGAAGGTGGTGGAAGAACCCTTTGATTTGTACGCTGAATCTGGGAATTTATCTGCTTATAAAGGAATGACCCTTAGTCACTTTGATGCAAGAGAGAACAAACTTCAAGTTGGTGTGACTCAGGAACTCCACGTCGGTGAAGTGATAGGGGAAGTGGATGAGTCTAGCATCAGAAGAATTCAAATCCGAGAGACTATAAAAAGTCATATCGAAAAGGAAAGTAAACTGTACAATCGAAGAATTAAAGTATTATCCCTATTTTTCATCGATGAAGTGGCCAAGTATAAGCAATATGATGAACATAATGATGCCTATAATGGTGAATACGCTCAGATTTTTGAAGAGGAATACCGAAATCAAGTAAACCAGTTTATCCGAACACAGGAACCAACTCCTTATCGTAGATATTTGGAGGCTAATCTTGAAGGAAATTCAGTTCATGCTGGTTACTTTTCGGTAGATAAAGTGAAGAAGTCAGATAAGACCATTTTTGTAGATTATAAATCTGCCAGTGAAAAGAAGAACAATCTTTCAAATGATATCGATGCCTATGACTTGATTATGAAGGACAAGGAGCGTTTGTTGAGCTTTGAAGAGCCAGTTCGTTTCCTATTTTCTCACTCAGCTCTAAAAGAGGGATGGGATAATCCTAATGTCTTTCAAATCTGTACGCTGAAGCAATCTTCAGCAGAGACTCGAAAACGTCAAGAAATCGGTCGTGGTATGCGTTTAGCAGTTGACCAAAATGGAATTCGTCAGGATTTTGAACTCTTAGGAAATGATGTTCATGAAATCAATAAACTGACAGTAATTGCAAATGAAAGTTATGATCAATTTGCTCGGAGTCTACAAGAAGAAATCAAAGAACTCTTAGCAGATCGTCCTGTAAAAGTAGATGTTACTCTCTTTACGAATAAAGTTCTAACAAATCAAGAAGGACAAACAATACGAATTACCAAGGAACAAGCAGATTCGATTCATTTTGATTTGATTCGACAAGGCTATATAGACCGTGAAGGGCAATTGACAACAGAATATTTTACTGCAAAAGAAAATCATCAGTTACAACTGTCTGAAACACTAGCAGGTTATGAGGATAAGCTGGTAGAGATATTGGAGAGCGTTTATCATGCTGGACAGTATGAAATTGAAAATGCCAATCATTCAGTCATTCAGTTCTCAAATGAGGTCAATCAAGAAAATATTGCTCGAAAAGAATTCTTAAATCTCTGGAAGCAAATCAATCGAAAGACCAGCTATCAAGTAGAGTTTGATGATGCGGAATTGGTAAAACATTCGGTTGACTATATCAATGAGAAATTAGTCGTTAGCAAACCAAGCTTTCATATAACTCAGGCAAGCGCTACTGAGATGAGTAGGGAAGAAGGACTCCATCTGACAGTGGCTGAAAATGATCGCCAGCAAGAGTATCTAACGGATTCGCAGATTATGACCAAATATGATTTATTAGGAGAAATTGCTGATCAGACTGGTTTAACTCGTAAGTTGGTTGCGGAAATATTAAGTAAAATCTATGTCTACCAATTTGACAAGTTTAAACAAAATCCAGAAGAGTTTATTCTTAAGGTTTCGAAGCTAATTAATGAACAAAAAGCAAGTCAAATTATCAAGCATATTCAGTATAATGTGTTAAATGAAGAGTATGATATGGACTTGTTTTATGACAATCCTGAAACTGCTAACAGATCAGATGATCACTTACTTGAATCCAAAAAAGGGATTTACAATTTTGTAAAAGTTGATTCAAATACGGAGAAGATCTTTAAAGAGTCTTTGGAACAATATGAGGATGTTCGTGTTTATGTGAAGTTACCAGGGAAGTTCAGTATTGCGACTCCGCTTGGAAACTATAATCCTGACTGGGCAATCGCCTTCCGTGAAGGAAGTGTCAAGCATATCTATTTTGTTGCAGAAACAAAAGGCTCTATGTCTAGTCTTCAATTAAAACAAGCTGAGCAAGCAAAAATTGCATGTGCGCGTGCTCACTTTAAAGCGTTAGCACAAGCTGGATTGATTAATGACCAGCATATCTATGATGTGGTTTCTAGCTATGAGGAATTATTAAATATTGTAAGATAGAGGGGAAAAAGAAATGGAATTTGTTGTATATCGTAAGGGAAGAGAAGTAGCTGTTTTTCAACGTAGGAGTGATGCAGAGAGATATGTGCGCTCTAAAACTGGATTTTTCGGTGAACCAGATGCTTATTATCAAATTGAACAAAGAGGTTGTTATTTGACAGAAGCAGCTGTAACTTACAAGGGATTAGCAGATGACTGTGATGAATTGATGACTTTGCGAAAATTCAGGGATTCTTATCTAGCTTTTCAAGATGGTGGTCAGGAGGAAATTGAATCCTACTATAAGATGGCTCCTCAGATTGTTGCCAAGTTAGAAGAACATCCAAATCGAGAGGAAATACTAGATTCTATCTGGTCAGAACTTGTCTTACCTTGTGTTGCCTTGATTAAAACAGGAGAGAACCAAGCTTGCCATCAATTATATAAAACATATACACTAGAACTATCTCAAAAAGTGGTTCAATAAAACGATTAGAATATACAAAAAGAGTTCGGCTCCTCGCTAACTTGTATAGTGAAGAGGTCCCCCTATTCTATTTAGATCCCCAATACCAAAACAAGCGTCTCAAGCTAATCGCAAACTCAACTTATATTGAAGATTTTGAGTGGTATGATGATGAGACAAAAGAAGCCAATTTCTCTAGATGGCTTGATGAAATGGTGGGGCTGCAAGGGGTTATTTTTACCCCTTGGGATTTAAGGAACTAAGAAAACTATATAAATAGTATCAACTAACACAAAAAGGAATAATAAAGAAATGAAAGAACTAAATTTTTTGAAATATGCAACTATTGTATTTATGCTTTTTATCTTCTTTTGGGTAAGCTTTGGTGGTTATATCTTAGGAACTCAAGGAAATAATGAAGTAGAAACAGAGCAACAGATAAATAAAAAGATAGAAGATAGTGGATTGAAAGCAGAAATGAAAGACGCTGAGATTTTGAGTAAGTTTTACAATGAAAAAGGCTATTTTATAGTAGTGTACAATGGTACTACAAAAGCCCCAGAAGTCTTCCAAGTTGATTTTTCTGAATGGGAGCTTATGAGTGTGGGTGAGCTGTATTAAAACGCTGTAGGAGGCTTGTGAGAGCCTTCTAGGGGGATGTTAGAAAGAGAGATAAAAAGATAACATGAAAAGAGATAATGGCGATTATAATTTGTTTAAATTTGTGGGAATTGGAGCAATATTGTTTTGTCTATTTATGATTATAGGGTCAAGGTTTGTCACTGTTGGTCTAGAAGAACCTAAACCAGTACAAAAAGAACCATCAGAATACTTAAAGCAAGAGATACAGTTGGAAGATGCTAAAATACTTGGAAAGTTTTGGAATGATAAAGGGCATTTTATTGTGGTGTATAGAGATACTACAAAAGCCCCTGAAATCGTTGAGGTTGATGCTTCTGAGTGGGAGCTTATGGAAGTAGGTGTAAACTTTGTGACTGTTGGTGTAGGTAGCAAGGAAGAGACTAAAACAGTACAAAGGGAAAGCCTTGGATTTCAAGAAAGCAAGTTAAGGGCAAAATTAGAAGATGCTACTATTTTAGGCAAGTTTTGGAATAGTAAAGGTCACTTTATTGTAGTGTACAATGGTACTACAAAAGTCCCTGAAATCATCAAGGTTGATTTTTCTGAATGGGAGCTTATGGATATAGGGGAACGATATTAAACAGCGTTAGAGGAGATACACTCACTTCTGAGTATCAAAAAAATGAGCACTTCCGTAATTGGAAATGCTCGTTTTTTGATATGTTTAGACACTTAGTCTTTATTTTCGTATGGCAAGATCAAGTTCAAGATGATTCCTGTCATGGCTGATAGGGCAGTACCTGAAAGGGTAACTGGACCAAGTTTAAGGATAGCTCCTCCAAGTCCAAGTACCAACATAGCACTTGCGATGATTAGGTTACGCATTTGAGCGAAGTCAACACGTTCTTTGATCAAGACTTTCAAACCATTACTTGCGATAACTCCGTAGAGAAGGATTGACATCCCACCAAGTACAGCATTTGGAATGGTTGAAATCAAGGCAGTGAATTTACCAAGGAAGCTAAGGGCAATCGCGATGAAGGCAGCGTTACGGATAACTGAGACAGAAGCGATACGAGTCATACCGATAACCCCTGTATTTTCTCCATAAGTTGTATTGGCTGGTCCGCCAAGGAAGGCAGAAACAGAAGTTGCGATACCGTCACCAAGAAGAGTACGGTGAAGACCTGGTTCTTTCAAGAATTGACGGCCACAGATTTGACCCAAAACAGTATGGTCTCCGATGTGTTCAGAAATTGTTACGATAGCGATTGGCAAGATGGCGATGGTTTCTGGACCAAAGTAAAGATTGTATTCTTTAAAGGCACCACCTGTGCTAAATGGCAAGTAGAAACCAGGAATCTCGAACCAGTTAGCTTTAAGAACTGGTGTAAAGTCAACTAGCCCAAGAGCTAGAGCGAAGAGGTAACCACCGATAATGGCAAAGAGGAATGGAATGATTCGTAGGAAGCCTTTTCCTTTTGTATTGATAAAGGCAGCAATCAAGAAAGTAACAACAGCTACAAGAGCATTTTTCCAGTTTCCATCAGCTACAAGACCAGCGTTGGTAACAGCTGAACCTGCAAGTCCAAGACCGATAACGATGATCATAGGTCCGATGATGATTGGTGGCAAGAGTTTATCAATCCATTTTGTACCTGCAAAACGAACACCAGCAGCCACAAGGACATAGACCAAACCAGTCAAGATAACCCCTGTTTGAGCAGCAGATACATCACCACCCATTTCTTTCATAGCCAGTGACATTGCTGTGATAAAGGCAAATGAAGAACCTAGATAAACTGGAACTTTAAATCCAGTTGAAATCATATAGATGAGTGTTCCAACACCTGAAGCAAAAAGGGCAACAGATACAGGCATTCCCAAAATCAAGGGTACCAAGATGGTCGCACCGAACATGGCGAAAACGTGTTGGAAGCTAAGGAGAATTCCTTTTCCAGCCGAAGGACGTTGGTCAACGTCTAGTAACAAATCAACAGTTGATTCTTGTTTCATATAAACCTCACTTTTGGGCATCAAAAAAGAGCCCATTATTTTACAGCAATAGGCCCTCAGAGTAAGACTTCTTTAAAATCTAGACTTTAAAGAGTTTCAAATATTTCTGCGTCTTCGTCACCTCACGGGATGACATTAAAAACCTTTGCTTAGGATAGTATAGCAGAAAAAAATGATTTTGTAAATCATTTTTTCCCGAGCCTAAAAATAAAAGAGCGAGGCTGACTTTGTAAATATTTTTTTACTTAAAAATTTAAAGCGGGCGTTTATTAGGCATGCCAGCCTTTCTTGGGTACTTATTGGGAGTTTCTTTTTTCTTTTCAACCACTGTGATGTAACGCGGATCTCCATTAGGTAGAGCGTAGCTGAGATTGTCTTCGACCTTACTAAAAAGGAGGTTGAGGGCATTCTTAGCTTCTAATAATTCCTCAGGCGCATTGCTGGCCTTGAGTGCCAATAGTTTCCCACCAACTTTAAGGTAGGGGATAGTCAATTCAGACAAGACCTGCATACGGGCAACCGCACGAGCTGTTACAAAATCATATTGAGCACGGAAGTTCTTGTCTTGGGCAAAATCTTCGGCACGTCCATGGTAGAAATGAACACCGTCCAAATTCAGTTCTTGAGCCAAAAGTTGGAGGAAGTTGATGCGCTTGTTGAGAGAATCAATGATAGTCACATCTAACTGAGGATAGAGGATTTTCATAGGAAGACTAGGAAATCCCGCTCCAGCTCCAATATCAAGCAATTTGATAGTTTCATTGGGAATCAAGCCTTGCAGAATAGGTGCAATCGAATCGTAAAAGTGTTTGAGATAAACTTCTTCCTTGTCCGTAATGGCTGTTAAATTAATCTTTTCATTCCACTCGACCAAGAGTTTAAAATAACGTTCAAATTGTTTTTTTTGCTGGTCCGAAAGTGGAAGATTTTGCTCGGCAAGCAAGTTGTAAAATGTTTCTGGTTTCATAGTTATTTCCTTCTTTAGTATCATCTTATTTTACCACAATCATAAAAAATTTGATATACTGGTACTAATCTAAAAGCAGAAAGGACTTATATTATGACTTGGATTATTCTTGGAGTTTTGGCTCTTATTGTTATTTTCGTGATTGTTAGCTATAACGGTTTGGTTAAAAATCGTATGCAAACAAAGGAGGCTTGGAGCCAGATTGATGTTCAGTTGAAACGTCGAAATGACCTCTTGCCAAACTTGATTGAGACTGTAAAAGGTTATGCCAAATATGAAGGTTCTACCCTTGAAAAGGTGGCAGAACTACGTAACCAAGTGGCGGCAGCGACTTCACCAGCAGAAGCTATGAAAGCTAGTGATGCCCTTACTCGTCAGGTTTCAGGTATTTTTGCAGTTGCAGAAAGCTATCCAGATTTGAAAGCTAGTGCAAACTTTGTTAAATTGCAAGAGGAGTTGACAAACACAGAAAATAAAATTTCTTACTCTCGTCAACTCTACAACAGTGTTGTCAGCAACTACAATGTAAAATTAGAAACTTTCCCAAGCAATATTATCGCTGGAATGTTTGGATTTAAAGCAGCAGATTTCCTTCAAACACCAGAAGAGGAAAAGGCAGTTCCTAAAGTTGATTTTAGCGGTTTAGGTGACTAAGATGTTGTTTGATCAAATTGCAAGCAATAAACGAAAAACCTGGATTTTGTTGCTGGTATTTTTCCTACTCTTAGCTCTTGTTGGCTATTCGGTTGGTTATCTCTTTATGCGGTCTGGGCTTGGTGGTTTGGTTATCGCACTGATTATCGGCTTTATCTATGCCTTGTCCATGATTTTTCAATCGACAGAGATTGTCATGTCCATGAATGGAGCGCGTGAGGTTGATGAGCAAATGGCACCAGACCTCTACCATGTAGTGGAAGATATGGCTATGGTGGCTCAGATTCCTATGCCTCGTGTTTTCATCATTGATGATCCAGCCTTAAATGCTTTTGCGACAGGTTCTAACCCTCAAAATGCGGCGGTTGCTGCGACGTCAGGTCTCCTAGCTATCATGAATCGTGAAGAACTAGAAGCTGTTATGGGACATGAAGTCAGTCATATTCGTAATTACGATATCCGCATTTCGACTATTGCTGTTGCCCTTGCTAGTGCTATCACCATGCTTTCTAGTATGGCAGGTCGTATGATGTGGTGGGGTGGCGCAGGTCGCAGACGAAGTGACGATGATAGAGATGGAAATGGTCTTGAAATCATTATGCTAGTGGTTTCCCTACTAGCTATTGTGCTGGCACCTCTCGCTGCAACCTTGGTGCAACTAGCTATTTCTCGTCAGAGGGAATTCCTAGCTGATGCTTCCAGTGTCGAGTTGACCCGCAATCCTCAAGGGATGATTAATGCTCTACGTAAGTTGGATAATAGTAAACCGATGAGTCGTCCTGTCGATGATGCCAGCAGCGCACTCTATATCAATGATCCCAAGAAAAGGGGAGGGTTCCAAAAACTCTTTTACACCCACCCACCTATTTCAGAACGGATTGAACGTTTAAAACATATGTAAAAAGAATCCAGAGGTCATCTCTGGATTTTTACTATGTTGCAAATTTATAAATCTTGTAAATTAACCACTTCCAAACCATACTCTGTCAAGCGATAAATTGTTGAACAAACTTCTTTTAAGAAACGACGGTCATGTGAAACAGTGATGAGACCGCCTGGATAGGTTGCAAAGAGTTTTCTAATTTGGGGTTGAGAAGTGGGAGAAAAGTTTCGTGTAGGTTCATCCAGCAGGAGAAAGTTTGGTTTGTGCAAGACTAAATCCAAAAGCAGGACTTTTCCCTGTTGTCCGCCAGATAAGGAGCGAATTTGATGCTGCATTTCTGGATAACTGAAATTGAGACTGGCTAAGTGAGATTGGATTTTCTGTAGTTCCTCTTTTTCTCCAGTTTTACTGAGATAGGCTATTGGTGATAAATCCAATTGTAGTTTTTTGTGGTAATTTTGTGGCATAAAACCAAGGGAAATCTCTCTTTTATCATTCAGAAGTCTCTGTAACTTGGCTAACAGGGTCGATTTCCCAATACCATTTGGTCCGATAATACCGATTTTTTCTTGGCCACGAACAGTTAGTTGAAGTCCTTGAGCCAAAACTCGCTCACCAATGGACAAATTCTCTTTTTCCAGTTGGATTAAGACTTTAGAAACTGGTAACGGTTGGATATCTGAGAAGAAAAGTCTAATTTCTTCCTCTTCAAGTGGTTTTTGGGTCATGTACTGAGCTGTCTTTTCAATGCGTTTTTCTTGAGAGAGAACATTTTTCATCTTTTTAGCCAATAGGCGACCGGCAGTACTGTCTTTGGTAGCTCGAAGTGCAGTTTCTACATTTTGCTTGACTCGCCGATGTTTTTCCATGGTTTTATCGTAGACTCTTTGGTCGTTAGCAGCTTGCTTGCTTTGTTTGGCAAAATTAGCCTTTCTCTGGTCACTATAGCGTTCATAATCTAAATGCTCTACTAGCGTTTCCGCTTCTTTACGGTGCTTGACTAGTCGCAAGTGGACAATAGTATCAGCCGTTTCAGAAAGAAAGTCTTCATCATGGGAAATAAAAATAACGGTTTGCCTGGTCTTTTGAATCTGACCTTTTAGCCAATCAACCGTCTCAAGATCCAAGTCATTTGAAGGTTCATCTAAAAATAGAATCTCAAAGGGTTTGGCTAACTCATGGATGAGCTGAATTTTCAAAGCTTCGCCCCCTGATAGACTGCCAATCTTTTGGTCGCTAGCGAATCGGTTGCTATCAAAATGCAATTCCTCAGCCAAACGATAGAGGATAC
The DNA here is from genome assembly GCA_963515455.1 of Streptococcus mitis. Classification (GTDB taxonomy): domain Bacteria; phylum Bacillota; class Bacilli; order Lactobacillales; family Streptococcaceae; genus Streptococcus; species Streptococcus mitis_DN. Next base: position 12,430 of record CAUPXP010000035.1, read on the forward strand.
TGTAGTCTAAATCAAGAGAATCTAAAAAGAAGTAGTCGTGTAGAGTTTTCTTTTTCAGCTCCTCGGGGACTTTTTGAGGAATGTAGGCCAGTGACTGATGGTCAGACTGGATGTCTCCCCTGATAGTGAAATCAGACAAAGCTTCCCCCATTAAAATTTTAAGTAAGGTTGATTTGCCATTTCCTTCTTCACCAATAATAGCAACCTTTTCCCCGTCTTGGATGGTCATGGTTAGGTCAGATACAAGATCTCGTAAATCTTTGTTTTGTGTGATGGTTAGATGATTGACTTTTATCATATGATTGCCCTTTCTAGAATGTCCATAGTGCATAACAAAAAGCTCTACTTTACCTAGTAGAGCCAAAGTCACTGTCAAAACTCTATTATCCTCGTTGAAAAACTCGTCAAACTAGCTTGGAGTTGCCTAACCCAACCCAAGAGGAGCATAGCTTTCTAGTTTTTTGATTTTCAATGGGGACAAGATACTAGAAAATCTAGTATGAAAAGAGCCACAAAAAGAGACAAAAACAAGATCTACTAAATAAAGGTTCTTTATTTGATAGACTTAGTTGTTCATGTCTCCCTTACCTCCGAGTATTAGTA
>CAUPXP010000036.1:0-11362 GCA_963515455.1 Streptococcus mitis
AAGTAGCAGATGCTTTATCAACAGTTAATACTAAGAAAGCAGAACTTGAAAAAGCAAAAGCAGCCTTAGCAGATAAAGTAACTGATGATCAAAAAACAGCGTTAGGAAAAGTCGCAACGGACTTAACACCATTAGGAGAAGCGGACTTAGCAGGGAAGACACCAGCAAGTAAGAAAGCTTATGAAGATGAAGTTGCCAAACTTAACAATGACTTAACAGCAGCCAAACAAACAGCCGCAGCGATTGAAGCAGATGCAGAGAATAAGACTCAAGCAGAAGCCGCTTTAGCGTTAGGTAAAGTGGAGGAACTAAAAGCGAAGTTAGCTACAGCGAAAGCTTTATTGCAAGATAAGGCAGATAAAGGAGAGTTGACAACAGCTAAAACAGCCTTGGACGGACAAACGAAAGAGGCGGATCCAACCGTTGGGAAAACCACTTCTACTAAGGCAGCTTATGACGCAGCTAAAAGCGAAGCAGAAAAAGCTGTGCAGGCAGCCCAAACAGTCATTGATAATGAAAATGCGACACCAAAAGAAGTAGCAGATGCTTTATCAACAGTTAATACTAAGAAAGCAGAACTTGAAAAAGCCAAAGCCGCTTTAGCAGATAAAGTAACTGATGATCAAAAAGATGATTTAGCAAACGCTGAAGAAAGTCTTAAATTAGCAGATACAACTGGTAAAACTAAAGATAGTATCAAAGCTTATAATGATGAAGTTGCTAAACTAAGTGATGAGTTAGCAGCTGCCAAACAAGCAGCTAAAGATTTAGTAGATAAAGGAGATAATGCTGGAGAGTTAGAAGCATATAGAGTTCAAGCTAAAATTAATAAGTTGAAATCTAAACTAGCAGAAGCAGCAAAACTTCTTAAAGATATCGATAAATCAGCAGCTAAGAAAGAAGTTGAAGATGCAGCTACGAAGGCAACAGATGCTATTGTGGCTAATAATGATCTAACACCAGAACAAAAAGAAGCTGCCAAAGCAAAAGTAGCAGATGCAGCTAATAAAGCAAATGCAGAAATCGATAAAGCAACAACTGAAAATGATGTTACGGCAGCTAAAAATGCTGGTAAATTTGCAATTGAAAAAGAAGCAGCGAAAGCAGAAGTAGAAGCAACGAAAGCAGCGAAAGAAAAAGCAATCAATGCTAATGATAAACTTTCTGACGATGAAAAACGAGCAGCGAATGAAGCAATAGCGAAAGCGGCGGATGCAGCTGAGAAAGCAATTGATGCAGCAACAGATCAGGCAACAGTAGAAGGAGCGAAGACAACTGGAATTAAAGCAGTAACAGCAGTGAATCCAGTAGGAAAAGAAAAAGCTTTAGACGCAATTCAAAAAGCAACAGAAGCTAAACTTGCTGAAATTGATAAGAATGATAAGTTATCGGCTAAAGAAAAAGCAGAAGCAAAAGCAAAAGTTGCTAAAGCAGCAATTGATGCAGTGAACGCAATCATTGCAGCAACAGATCAAACAGCAGTAGATAGTGCGCAAACAACAGGGACTACGGCAGTAGCAACAGTGAATCCAGTAGGGAAAGAAAAAGCCTTAGCAGCAATTGACAAAGCCTTAGCAGCAAAAGAAAAAGCAATCGAAGCTAATGACAAACTTTCAGATGCAGAAAAACAAGCAGCTAAAGAAGCCGCTAAAAAAGCAGCGGATGACGCTAAGAAAGCAATTAATGATGCACAAAATCAAGAAGCAGTAGATAATGCAAAAAATGCTGGAACAACAGCAGTAGAAGCAGTAAATCCAGTAGGAAAAGAAAAAGCATTAGATGCGATTCAAAAAGCAACTGAAGATAAACTTGATGAAATTGATCGTGATGATAAATTATCAGATAAAGAAAAAGACAAAGCGAAAGCAGAAGTTGCGAAAGCGGCAATTGATGCAGTGAATGCAATTAATGCCGCAACAGATCAAGCTGCAGTAGCTGCGAAACAAGCTGAAGGAATAAAAGCTGTATCAGAAGTAAATCCAGTAGGAAAAGCTAAAGCAAAAGCAGAAATCGAAGAAACAAAAGTAGCGAAAGAAAAAGCAATTGATTCAAATCCAGATTTAACAGATGCTCAAAAAGCAGAAGCTAAAGCGAAAATTGCAGAAGAAGCTAAGAAAGCAATTGATGCAATTGACAAAGCAAAAACAACAGAAGAAGTTGCATCAGCTAAAGAATCAGGAAAATTAGCAATAGAAAAAGAAGCAGAGAAAGCAGAAATTGAAGCAGCGAAAGCAGCGAAAGAAAAAGCAATCGATGCAAGAACTGATTTGACAGATGATGAAAAGGCAAAAGCAAAAGCAAAAGTTGCAGAAGAAGCTAAGAAAGCAATCGAAGCAATCGAAAAAGCTAAAACGCATGATGATGCGTCAGCAAAAACTGAAACTGGTAAAGATGATATCAAAAAGATAAATCCAATCGGCGGTAAAGAAACAGCTAAGAAAGCAATAGATGAAGCATTAGCAGCAAAAGAAAAAGCAATCGATGCAAGAACAGACTTATTGCCAGAAGAAAAAGAAGCAGCTAAAAAAGCGGCCAGAGAAGAAGCAGAAGCAGCGAAAAATGCAATTGATAAAGCAACAACTTCAGATGACATCAAAAAAGTTTTAGACAATGGGTTAGATAAAATTGCAAAAGTAAACCCATTAGGTGCAAAAGAAGAGGCTAAGAAATCTATTGAAGAAAGATTAGCTGACAAAGAAAAAGAAATTGATGCAAGAACAGATTTAACTCCTGAAGAAAAAGCTAAGGCGAAAGCATTGGCACGTGAAGAAGCAAAAGCAGCTAAGGATGCAATCGATAAAGCAACAAGTATCGAGGGTATTGAAAAAGCTTTAAGACCATTCTTATACCAAATTGATCAAGATGCATTAGTATTTGATAGACCAGCATTAGATATTGAAACTGCCTTACAAGCATCTGTTACTGGAGTCGTAACAGTTGAACGTGGAAAAGTAATTAGTCAAGCTGATATCATTGCTAAACTGAACTTACCAGAAACTGTTACGGTGATGAATATTGAATTACCTGATACCACTACACTAGGTAGAAAGTTTGCTAAGGTAACATTAAGACTACCAGGTGGAAAAGAAACAACTGTAAATGTTCCAGTTGAAGTTACTCCACAAAAAAATAAAGATGTGATACCTTCATATAATGGTGGGAATGATGGAAATTCTGGCAATAACGCAGCTAATAACACTGATGCAAAAGTGAATAAAGCTAAGTTAGAAGGTGCTATCCATCAATTAGATGAATTGATCATTAAAGAATCAGCTAAGCTTGATGCAGAAACTGCAAAAGAAGCGAATGACTTATTAGCAGACGCTAAGAAAGTATTTGCCAATGCAGACGCAAGTCAAGTAGAAGTGGATGCAATGGTGAAACGTATCGAAGACTTCATGGCGAAAGTTGCTCCAGCAACTAATCATGTAACTCCAGCTAATGACCAAGTTGCTCAAACAACAGCTGTAGCTCCAGCTACAACTCAAGCAGCAGCAAATGCGCGTAAAGCAGCTAAAGAATTACCAAATACAGGTACAGCAGATTCTACTGTAGCTATGGTAGCAGCTGCCGCAAGTGCATTACTTGGTCTTGGTCTTGCAGGCCGTCGTCGTAAAGAAGACGAAGAAGCTTAATTGGTAGATTATTTGATAAATATCAGATGATGAATCCGATTTTCAAAGCTTAGACAAGTACCTCTCATAGCGTAAAATCTCCTAGCAGGAAAGTCTGCTAGGAGATTTATAAGGTAAGCGCGTTATAACAATGTATCTAGCATTGATGCAACGCCTCCTGTATACTGTAACCATCCAATAACGAAATCTCCAGACTAGGGAACTCACTGTATACTATGGAGTGAAAGTAAAATTAATGGAGTATATTTTAATGTCGCAATCTATTGTTCCTGTATAGGTTACACAATCTCGTTTGTGGGGGACGTAAAGACTATTTTAAAGCTCTTTACTGGGATAATCAACTTTATAAACGTTTTGAGAAAGGTAAATGGATTTGGCCAAGTACAGAAAAGGATGTCAAATCTCTAATACCAGAACAAGTAGACTGACTGATGAGAAGCTTTTCTATCACTCCAAAATAAATTTAATATTAGTGTATAATACAGAGGGTAAATCTGCAATGAAAATCTATTTTCATCAAGGAAGTCAAAGAACTCAATAACACAGGGAATCCATTCCCCTAGAAAGGTTAAATAAATGAAATCATATAAGAAATTTACGATTCTTGCTCTAGCTCTTCTTGGATTTACTAGCCAAACAGTTCTAGCTAATGATGCTAGTCGTCCTACGAATAACTCTATCGCTAGTTCAACTACTAGCTCTGCAAGTGATTCTCAAGTAGCTACAGAAAACCAGCCAACGACTCCTAGTTCGAGTGAGCAGGAGACAAAGCCAACTCTTCCTACTGAGTCTAAGCTACAAACTGGTTGGGTAAAAGAAGACGGGAAGTGGGCTTATTATAGTCAAACGGGTGTCAAATTTACAGATACTCTTTATGAGGGCTACCTATTTGATAAGAATGGTTACTTACTTGAAAATAGCTGGTATCAGATGGCTAACAAGTGGTACTACGCCAATGGCTCAGGAAAATATCTGTCTAACCAATGGAGTCAAATCAATGGTAAATGGTATGCATTTGATCAAAATGGTGTCATGATAGCTAATACCTGGAAGGGAAATTATTACCTGAAATCCAGTGGGGCTATGGCAGATAAAGAATGGGTGTACGATCCTAACTACTCTAGCTGGTTTTATCTCAAGTCAGGTGGGCACTATGCTGAGAAGCAATGGGTTGGCTCTTACTATCTAAAATCTGGTGGCTACATGGCTCACAAAGAGTGGCTTTATGATCAAGATTATAAAGCTTGGTATTATCTTAAAGAAGATGGCGTTTATGTCACTGGAACTTATACTATTGATGGAAGTAGTCATTTTTTCAAAGATAATGGTAAATGGGTGCAAGAACTTCCAAAAGGATTTGAAAAGGGGCGCTATAGTAAAACTATCTTCCTAGATCCAGGGCATGGTGGACGTGATTCGGGCGCTTACTATTATGGAATAGCTGAAAAAGATTTGAATCTACAGGTCTCTCGTAAATTACGGAAACGTTTAGAGGAACTGGGCTATACAGTTTTAACATCTCGTGATAGTGATGTGGATGTTGACTTTGTGACGGAGCGTTCTCGTATGGTAAATAAAACGAATGCAGACTTCTTTATTAGTATTCATTTTAACGCTACTGGGAATGACACAACACTGAATCTGGGAATACAGACTTATTCTTATAAGGAAGATGCAGGTTACCCGAGCAAGATTAATCAGTACTGGCATAATAATCCAGACCGTATAAGTGAAAGTAATCGTTTGGCAGCTGACCTTCATTCATCTCTCTTGACCGAGACAGGAGCTAGAGATGCTGGGCTTTTGCAAGCCACCTTCGCTGTTCTTCGTGAGACTGCGAAACCTGCTGTGTTATTAGAGTTGGGTTATATGGATAATTCAGAAGAAAACCAACGAATCCGTAGTGACCAATACCAAGATAAGTTAATTGAAGGCATTATTAAAGGAATTCAAAAATATTACGCTGGAAATTAAGAAACTAGATCAAACTAAGCTTTGGAGATTGTCCTAGGCTTAGTTTTTTATTGGCATGGCAAGGTTGTTCATAACATTAAATTGTCTGAAAATTTATTGAAAAATGAGTGAAAACATGATATAATGAAACGTAAAATTAATTCAGTTTTCCTGAACCGATAGGAGTAAACAATGAAAAAACTAGGTTTTGTCCTTTTATCTTCAGCCTTGCTATTGACAGCTTGTGCAGTCCGTTTTGAAAAATCAACAGAGACAAATAATTCCTCTAAGGTGACAGCCTTGTCTGAAGACAAGCAGAAAATGCTTGATAAGGCCACTGCTGACTATAAGACTTTTGTTCAAGAGCAAATTGATAAACTGTTGACAGATACGGAAGGCTTTGTCAAACTGTTGAAAGAGGGAAAGTTAGAAGAAGCTAAGAAGGTTTATCCACTGATTCGTATGTCCTATGAGCGTTCAGAACCGATTGCCGAGAGTTTTGGTGAGTCAGATGTCAAGATTGACTTCCGTTTAGCAGACTACATGGACGAAAACAAGACAGAAGAAGGTTGGTCAGGTTTCCACCGTATCGAGCGTATCCTTTGGGAAGACAATACAACTAAAGGAACTGAAAGCTATGGTGATCAGTTAGTCAATGATATCAAGGAATTGAAAGCCAAGATTGCAACTGTTGATGTGGACTACAAGGTTATGCTGACTGGAGCAGTTGACTTGCTTAACGAAGTGGCAACAAGCAAGATTACAGGGGAAGAGGAAATTTATTCTCATACAGACTTGTATGACTTCCGTGCCAATATTGAGGGTGCTGAGAAGATTTTCCAACTCTTTAAACCTTTACTTGAAAAATCAGACGCTAACCTAGTTAAAGAATTGGAAGCAGATTTCAAATCTGTTAATAGCTTGTTGGACAAACACATGACCGACAAGGAACACTACAAACTCTATACAGATTTGACAAAAGAAGATACCAAAGAATTGTCAGAAGCTGTGACAAAACTTGGTGAACCTCTATCACAAATGGGTAAATTTCTTAGTGGAGAATAAGAGTCATGACTGAAAAAGACGAAAAGTTTTTTGAAAAGAAAATGGACCGTCGAGAATTTCTAAAAAAAGCAGGGATTGGAGGGGCTGGTTTAGCGCTAGGACTCTCTGGTGCTTCTGCTTTTTTCGCACCTAAGCTAGGAAGTCAGGAAAAAATCTCGTACGGAAATGAAAAAATTGCTTTTTATGGCAAGCATCAAGCTGGGATTAGTACGCCCATGCAGAAGAATATCTATTTTGTTGTCTTGGACCTACATACGACGGATAGAGATAAGATTATCCAGTTGTTCAAGGATTGGACGGATTATAGTGCCAAGTTAGTCGAGGGGGAATTGGTCAAAAAAGATGGACAGAATGCTCTCTTGCCTCCGAGCGATACTGGTGAAACAGTTGGGCTCAATCCTCATCGTTTAACGCTGACTTTTGGTGTGTCTGCCAGTTTCTTGAAAAAGATGAACTTGGAAAATAAGCGTCCTCAAGTGTTCAGAGATTTACCTCCTTTCCCTAAAGAGCAATTGCGTGAAAAATATACTGGTGGGGATATTGTCATCCAGGCCTGTGCAGATGATGAGCAGGTTGCCTTTCATGCTATTCGAAATCTCATCCGTAAGGGGAGAAATGCAGTGACCCTTCGTTGGAGTCAGTCTGGATTTGCAGCTATCGGAGATCGAATGGAGACTCCGCGTAACCTCTTTGGTTTTAAAGATGGGACAGCAAATCCAACCAAGGAGCAAGACTTTGACCGCGTTATCTGGGCTGATAGTAAGGACTGGATGGAAAATGGTTCTTATATGGCAGTTCGTCGTATTCAGATGTTTTTAGAGACCTGGGATCGCACTAGTCTTGAAGAACAAGAAAATACCTTTGGTCGTTACAAGGAAAGTGGTGCCCCCTTTGGTAAGAAAAATGAGTTTGATGAAGTGGATTTGAGTCTTTTGCCAGATGATTCGCATGTTCGTTTGGCCAAAGAAGTGGATAAGCCACTTTTACGTCGTTCTTATTCTTACTCAGATGGGATTGATGAAAAAACTGGTCAGTTTGATACAGGCTTGCTCTTCATTTCTTTCCAGAAGGATCCTGATAATTTTGTCAAGGTTCAAACCAATCTAGGTGCTACTGATAAGATGAATGAATACATCACTCACATCGGTAGTGGACTCTTTGCTTGCTTTGGTGGTGTGGAGAAAGGAGGCTACATTGGTCAGAAATTATTGGAAGGCTAAAAGCTGGTTCTTGGTTTTAGCTTTGTTATTTTTAATTCTTTCCCCAGTAGGTGCCCAAGAAATCTTGAGTTCTTACTTTGTGAAAATCACAGATGCTTCTAAAGCGGTCAAAAATGGCAATCAGTCTGAGGCTCAGAAACTCCTTACGGAGATGGCATCAGACTTCGAAAGAGTAGAAGACAGTAATTCTGAGGCTGGTAAGGTTGTTAAGGAAAAGTTAGCTCAATCAGGCGAGATTACTGAAGACAAACTCACCAAACTTTCTGCAGCCCTATTAGCCTTTGAAAAAGAACAAAATCCTGTTAACTTAGATGCGGAAAAGGAAAAATTGGTCAACCGCCTAAGTCCTCGTTTTGAAGCACTGGAACAGGCCATTGCCTCTAAAGATTTGGAAAAGGTCCGAGAAGCTTTTAAGAAAATGAATTCCACTTGGACCATCAATGAAAGTGTGGTTCGTGACAATAGTACGTCCCACTATGGCCGTGTTGAAACAGCTATCTCCTTCCTGCGTAGTAGTATGGAAACCGAGCCTACGGATTTTAACTCCATCCAGACTTCCTTTGAGGACTTAAAAAAGGCCATTGATGATTTTGTAAGCGGAAAAGAAGTCGCAGAAGCATCTTCTGATTTAAGTCTCAAAGACGGTATTGCCCTTTTGAAGAAGGCTTTGGAACAATTCCAAGCTGGTGACCAAGCATCAGGAGCAGCTAGTATGAAGGAATTCATCACTATCTGGCCAACGATTGAGGGTTCTGTTAGCACGACCAATCCTTCCCTCTATACTCGAGTGGAAAGCGAAAGCCCTGTGATTATGGTCAAGGGAAGTGAGAAGGAATACCAAGAAAAATTAGAAAAACTGATAGCAGATTTATCACAAATTGATACTAGCGCACGTTACAATGCCTTTGATGCTATGCTGATTCTTCTAAGAGAAGGTGTGGAGGCCCTCTTAATCGTTATGGCCTTGGTGACGACCTTGAAAGCAGCCAAGCTGCGTAAAGGGCTCAAGTGGGTTTATGGTGGTGCTATCACTGGGATCATGGCCAGTCTGGTTATTGCTTTCATCCTGCAAATTGCCTTTCCAGCAGTAACATCAGGCTCCAATCGTGAAATCATCGAAGGAGCAGTGGGGATTTTTGCGGTAGCTATGATGATTTTGATTGGAATCTGGCTTCACAGCAAATCCTCAGTCAAAAAATGGAATACCTTTATGGAGTCACAAATGGAAACAGTGACCAAGACAGGCTCCTTTATTTCCATGTTTGCCCTCAGTTTCCTAGCTGTTTTCCGTGAGGGAGCAGAAACCATTCTCTTTTATGTTGGGATTTTACCAAGAATTTCCAGCTTTGAATTTGTCTTGGGAATCTCACTTGCCTTGCTGGTTCTGGTAGTTATTGCCATCATGATGAACAAAGCCAGTCAATTCTTCCTGCCACATAAGGTCTTCTTTATCCTGACTTGGATGATTTATGCTCTAGCCTTTAAGATGCTGGGGGTTAGTGTCCACGCTCTTCAGTTGACCAATATGGCACCCAACCACTTGTTGACAGGATTTCCAACGATCGACCTGCTGGGAATTTATCCAAGTTGGGAAGGTTTGGTTAGCCAGCTAGTCTTTGTTATTATTGTTTTGATTGTCACTTTCAGACAGGGTGAAAAATAAATGGATAGAAAAGAATTGACAATCGTGGAACATCTGGTAGAATTTAGAAAGAGTTTATTGGCTGTGGTCATTTGTTTCTTTTTGGTATTCTGTGTCTCTCTGCTGTTTGCAGACCAGATTTACCAGTATGTGACCCAATCTTTTCAGCAAAAGTTGATTGTTTTAGGCCCTAATGATATTTTATGGATTTACATACGTTTGGCTAGTCTGATGGCCTTCACCATCACCTTGCCTTACACGGTGTATCATATCTGGTCTTTCATCAAACCAGGCTTAAAGAAGGAAGAGGCTAGAGCTGTCTTTGCCTATATTCCAGCTAGTTTCCTTTGTTTTCTAGTTGGACTGGCTTTTGGTTTTTACTTTGTAACACCAGCCTTACTTCAGGTTTTGTTAGGGTTGGGAGAGGGATTATTTGAAACGCAGTTAACAGCCCAAAATTATCTGTCCTTTGTTTTTCAAACGACCTTGCCTTTGGCTCTGATTTTTGAATTGCCAGTTATCATTGCCTTTTTGACGTCGATTGGGCTCATTGGACCAGAATTATTGATTGCTTATCGCCGATATGCCTATTTTATCTTATTGGTACTCGCAGTCATCTTAACACCAGCTGACTTTGTCAGCGATTTGGCAATGACTGCCCCCTTGATATTACTCTATGAATTGAGTATAGCAATCAGCAAATACATTATGAAACGCAAGCAGAAAGGAGAGAGAAATGGGAATCTTACGTGATATCGGAGCACCAGGATTGATTATCATCGTTTTAGGAGCTCTCTTGATTTTTGGACCAAAACGATTGCCTGAACTAGGCGAATCAATCGGTAAAATGCTATCTGAATTTAAAAAAGCAGTTAAAGGAGCTGAAAATCAAGATAAGGAAGACTAAACCTTGTCTAATAAAAAACTTTGTACTCTGGAAGCCATTGTGTGGCTAGCTAGAGTGCAAAGTTTTTTTATTTTTTAGTTAAAATGAAGACTGTGTTCCTTATAAGTACAAGGTTATTAAGAGAGTGGTGGACATTAAAATGATGATTTTGAGTTTTTGTTATTTTTGCTTTGGAGCAAGGTAACATAGTCACTTTTGGTGTGGAATAAGTGGGAAAGAAAAACAGTCCTTTGAGTTTGGTCGATAAAGTAAAGCAAGATATACTGACCTATAATTTTTCCTCGCGTAGGGTACTTACTGTTGATTTTTAGTCCTATTTTTTCATCTGCATCAAAGCCAGCTTCAGGAAAAGTTTCTAAACTTTTTAAGCCGTCTAAAATTTTGGCTACAGTATTCTTAGCCGACTGGGGTGATAAAAGAACAGTGCTGATGTAGTTATGGATACTGTCAATTGCCTGACTCACTTCAGTAGATAGAATCACTTTATAAATCATATCGTAGCCTCATGTCATCTAGGGAAGTTCCTTGTCCGGATTCATATTCTCTTAAGGCGCGTTCAGATTGGGCTTGTAGCTCCTGAATCAATCGTTCACGGTGTAAATCTTCTGCAGTTTTTATTGGCAAATCCTGTTCGAGAACAATCTGCTCGATAAAAAGACTAATAGCATCCGTCATAGTCATTCCTTTTTCCTTGATGATAGCTCTAGCTTGTTCCATTGATGACTCGTTGATTTTAAAATTGTATTGCTTAGTAAGTGATGTAGCCATGATATATCTCCAATCTATACGATATATAGCTAGTATATATCTTTTATATTTTTTAGGCAAGAAAAAACTTTGTACTCTAGAAACCGTTGTGTGGCTAGATAGAGTGCAAAGTTTTTTGGCTCTATAATATTTGTAGTGGGTAAATCCCCTATAGATATTATGGAGCCTATTT
>CAUPXP010000037.1:0-11322 GCA_963515455.1 Streptococcus mitis
CAAACGGTAGATAACGGAACAGTGCCAAACGCAGAAGATAGTGTCGACAAAACAGGCTTACCAAGCGGAACAAGAGTCGCATGGAAAGAAACACCAGTCGTCAACACCCCAGGCAGTCATCCAAGTGTAGCCTTAGTCACCTATCCAGACGGAACAGTCGATGAAGTCGAAGTCCCAATAACGGTTAAGGAACAAAAAGATACATTTAATCCAACGGCAAAAGAACCGAACCAAACTGCTAAACACGGTAGTGACCCAAGTGCAGAAGGAAGTATCAATACTGATGGCTTACCAAGTGGCACAACCTACACATGGGTAGAAAAACCAGATACCAATACAACCCCAGGAAGCAAACCAGGAAAAGTATTAATCACATACCCAGACAAGAGTACGGAAGAAGTGCCGGTAACGGTAGAAGTAACACCACAAAAAGATGATTACGATCCACAACCGAAACAACAAACAGTGGAACATGCTCAAGTACCACTAGCAAAAGATAGTATTCATAATGTTAAAGATTTACCCGAAGGTTCAACATTTGAATGGAAAGATAGTAAAATTCCAGACACTTCTAAACATGGTGAGAAAAAAGGAGTAGTAACTGTAACTTATCAAGACAGAAGTACAGAAGACGTTGAAGTTACAATTACAGTTAATCCTAAAGACTTTACTCCAGTGGTTCCGAAAGAAAAAGTACCGGTGAAAACACCTGATAACTTAACACAAGTTGAACAAGATAAAGTGAAGGAAAATGTGAAAAAAGCAAATCCAGGAAAAGACGTAATTGTTGCTTCAGATGGAAATGTAGTAATCACTGATCCAGAAACAAATGTCACTCATAATATTCCTCGTGATGAATTGTTATTTGCATATGCAAAAGGTGAACCAGAAGTTTTAGAAAATCCAGAATTCAATGGAGGAGTAAATACACCTGACTCACCTATTCATGAAGTACCAGAATTTAAGGGTGGAGTGAGTGGTGAGCTTCCTAATCCGGTAGAAGTACCTAAAGTTCAACTGATTATCACCAAGTGGATTGACGAAAATGGTAATGAATTGAAACCAGCGGATGCTAAGGCTCCATCAGTACCAGGTGAAGCAAATGAAGTATTTGAACATGGTGAAATTGAAGGTTATGTATTTGTAAGAACAGAAACTAAAGGTGATGTTGTGACTCATATCTTTAGGAAAGTGAGTCCAGCTAGACCAACAGGTGACGGCCAACAAGGACCAGCTACACCATCTGACGATACAAATCGTAGATCAGATACTGCTACCCCTGCTGAAGTGCCAGCTACTCAACCGGCTGAACAACCAAGTCAAACAGTTGATGATCAGGTAGTTCCTTCTCAAAATCAAGCAGTATTGCCAAATACTGGTACACAAGAAGACCGTGCTAACGGTGCATTAGGATTTCTCTCTCTTCTTGGCGCATTTGGTTTGCTATTTGCCAAAAAGAAAAAAGACGATGAAGAGGAAGCTTAAATAGATGATCTCATCTGATCCTTAGTAGCTTTCCCTGCATAAAGTCTTTGTAAATCAAAAAGAACTAGAAAAATCACTCATTTGTGAGAATTCTAGTTCTTTTTTATGGCTAAAAGTCTGTCCGATTGTCTGTTTTAGAATAGCGATTAGTGATGACTAGATCGCATTGACCAAGTCTTGAGCTTGTTTTTCAAGTGAGTTTAGGACTGTTTCTTCGAGAACCAATTTTCCGTCTGCCCAGGCAGAGTCATTAACACGTGCAGCAGTAAAGTCGCCAACGACTTGTGTACGGATAAATGGCAAGAGGTCTTTGTAGATAGCAAAGAGTTGATCATGACCTGCATTGGCTACAGATGATACTGTGACAAACTTGTCTTGAAGGGCAGAAGCGCTGCGTGTATCAGACAAGTCAAGGGCACGAGATAGCCAGTCAAGCAAGTTCTTCACTGTACCAGGGATAGAGAAGTTGTAGACTGGAGAGAAGATCCAGATGGCATCAGCAGCGAGAACTGCTTCACGAGCAGTAGCTACAGCTGGATGTGTTGGAATTTCCAAATCTTGGCTGAAGAGAGGAAGGGCTGAATAATCAAGGTAGCTAACTTCTGCTTTACCAGCAAGTGCTTTCTCAGCTTCGAGCGCCATTTGGTGGTTGAAAGAACCTTGACGTAGTGATCCGACGATAAATAATACTTTTTTAGACATGATGTGTCTCCTTTTTCTTAAATTTCCGAGAGCTCTCTCGTTGTTATGAAATATATTACAACAAAACAAAAGGACTTGCAAGAAATTTGCTCAGAGTTTATTTGAAAATTATAAAATTACAGAAGCTCTAGTCAGTTGCCACTGGAAAAGTAAGAACTGTTTTTTGGATTCTGGTTTGCTTTGAAGGAAGAAATAAAGTGCGATTGTTCCTATATTCTCTTGTAATATGATGACATAAGTGCTAAAATAAACAAGAAAACTCGCAATAGAAACCGCAGAACAGCTATTTTCCGGTATCATTTCATAAATCATTAAAGGAACAATAATGGCATTGAAGATGCTTCTAAAAAGGGGTGGAGATCATGTAAAGTACAGATTAACAAGTGACGGACAAAAGAAATAATAATACACTTGTTAAAGGAGAAAAGATGTTAATAAGAAATTATCGGAAAAATATTGGCCTGATGGCCGGAGTTGAGTTTTTTGCATTTTTAGGGATTACCAGTTTTTGGATTCTCTTTCTCAGTCAAAACGGAATGTCTCTTTGGCAGATTGGACTTCTGGAAAGTATTTTTCATACGACCAGTCTTCTCTGTGAAATTCCATCTGGAATGTTAGCTGACCGCTATTCCTATAAGACCAACCTTTATTTAAGTCGTATAGCAGGGATTGTGTCTTCTATTCTCATGTTGGCTGGGCAGGGAAATTTTTGGATTTATGCACTAGCAATGGCGGTGAGTGCCTTGTCTTATAATTTTGATTCGGGAACAAGCGCAGCAATGGTCTATGACTCGGCTGTAGAGGCTGGACTAAAGGAGCGTTATCTATCCATTTCAAGTTTTCTATCAGGAGTGTCAGAAGGAACTCGGTCTTTGGGGACAGTGTTGGCGGGATTTTTTGTCCATGGTCAATTGCACCTGACCTACTATATCATGATTGCGACTTCTATCATAGTTCTTTTCCTGATTTGGATGCTGAAAGAACCTAGTGTCAAGCTAGAAAAAGCTGATAGTGTGACCATGAAACAGATTATTTGGACTGTTAAGGATGAGTTGAAGCGAAATCCCATGCTGTTCAACTGGATGATTTTGTCTCAGATTGTTGGAGTACTCATGTGCATGTTTTATTTTTACTATCAAAATCAGTTACCAGATTTAAGTGGTTGGCAAATTTCAGCAGTTATGCTACTTGGAAGTCTCTTGAATATCCTCGCAGTCTATCTAGCGAGTAAGATTGGAAAGAAATATGCTGCCTTGAAGCTTTTCCCTGTCCTCGTCCTGCTGACTGGAGTTACCTACCTGCTGTCCTACTTTGGGACACCTCTAATCTATATTTTGATTTATTTGATGAGTAATGCTCTATATGCTCTTTTTCAGCCGATTTTTGACAATGATTTGCAAGAGCGCCTTCCAAGTGAAGTAAGGGCAACCATGCTGAGTGTCTACTCTATGATGTTTAGCCTAAGTATGATTGTATTCTTCCCACTGACAGGCTGGTTGATTGACCATTTAGGCTTTGTAGTAACATTTCTTTATCTAGGATTCTTTTTAGTCTTGATTAGCCTTCTACTGCCTATATTTTTAGGAAAAATGGCTAAAAGAATGGATGATAAAGTAATTCCATAAATTAAAAGAACTTTTAAAAACTTGAGTGCCAAACTCAGGTTTTTTAATATGTTGATTTTGGAGCTGTCTTTACTTTTCTTGCTCGGTTTTAACTAAGAAAAATCGGTTTGCTTTGAAGGAAGAAATAGAATTGGTTGCTTATACTCAATGAAAATCAAAGAGCAAACTAGGAAGCTAGCCGTAAGCTGTACTTGAGTACGGTAAGGCGACGCTGACGTGGTTTGAATTTGATTTTCGAAGAGTATTCTTGCATTCACTTGTAATAAAGCTTAATAGATGGTAAAATAGACGAGTGAAAAAAAGACAAAACAAAGCAAAAAATAATCTACTGTGGCAGTACGGTCTAGGGATGACGATTTTGTTTGTGGTTATCAGTGCTTCCTTTCTGTATCTAGTGTTTCTGAGTATGAAACCTTATCAAACAGCTAAAAGTGAAGGAGAAAAATTAGCTCAGCAGTATGCAGGATTAGAGCAGGCTGATCAGGTTGACTTATACAATGGCTTGGAATCTTATTACAGCGTTCTTGGTCGTAATAAACAGCAAGAAGCACTTGCTGTCCTGATCGGGAAAGATGACCATAAGATTTACGTTTATCAGCTAAATCAAGGTGTTTCACAAGAAAAAGCAGAAGCCGTTTCTAAGGAAAAAGGAGCCGGCGAGATTGACAAGATTACCTTTGGCCGTTATCAAGATAAGCCAATCTGGGAAGTTAAGTCAGGATCTGATTTTTATCTAGTAGATTTTGAAACAGGAGCATTGGTCGATAAGGAGGGCCTATGAAACTATCCAAGCGTGTTTTAGAAATGGAAGAAAGTGTTACTTTAGCTAGTGATGCGAGAGCAAAGAAGTTAAAGGCTGAAGGAAAAGATGTACTTTTCTTAACTTTAGGTCAGCCCGATTTCCATACTCCCAAAAATATTCAAGATGCAGCTGTTGTAGCCATTCGAGATGGACGTGCTTCTTTCTATACGGTAGCTTCAGGTTTGCCTGAGTTAAAAGCAGCAGTCAATACCTATTTTGAGCGTTATTATGGTTATTCCGTAGCGGCCAACGAAGTAACATTTGCTACCGGTGCTAAGTTCTCACTCTATACTTTCTTTATGGCTGTGGTCAATCCAGGTGATGAAGTTATCATCCCAACCCCATATTGGGTCAGCTATGGAGATCAGGTCAAGATGGCAGAAGGTGTGCCAGTCTTTGTTCCTGCTAAGGAAGACAATCACTTTAAGGTGACCGTAGAGCAGTTGGAAGCAGCTCGCACAGACAAAACCAAGGTTTTGGTTCTCAATTCACCATCTAATCCGACTGGTATGATTTATACTCGTGAAGAATTACTAGCTATCGGAAATTGGGCAGTTGAGCATGACATTCTGATTTTAGCTGATGATATATACGGTCGCCTTGTTTATAATGGAAATGAATTTGTTCCAATCTCAAGTCTATCAGAAGCCATTCGCAAGCAAACCATTGTCATTAACGGTGTATCAAAAGCTTATGCCATGACAGGTTGGCGGGTAGGTTATGCGGTGGGTGATCCAGAAATCATTGCTGCTATGAGCAAATTGACAGGTCAAACAACTTCAAATTTGACATCTGTTTCTCAATATGCGGCTATTGAAGCCTTAACAGGACCGCAAGATTCTGTGGAAGTTATGCGTCAAGCATTTGAAGAACGTCTCAATACCATCTATCCACTCTTGTGTGAAGTCCCTGGTTTTGAAGTTGTCAAACCACAAGGAGCTTTCTATCTCTTTCCAAATGTCAAAAAAGCTATGGAGATGAAAGGTTATAGCGATGTAACAGCATTTACAACAGCTATTCTTGAGGAAGTTGGTTTGGCACTCATAACAGGAGCAGGATTCGGAGCGCCAGAAAATGTCCGCCTCAGCTATGCGACAGACCTAGACACGCTTAAAGAAGCAGTTAACCGCTTGAAAGCATTTATGGGTAGTGAGAATGATTGATCATTTTGAAATTAAGGTAAAGGATTTACAAATTTCAGAAGGATTTTATAAGAGTTTTCTCGCTCCTTTGGGCTATAAATTGGCTTTTAAGACTAGTTCTCTAATCAGTTTTCATGCCCCAAATAGCCCTCATCCTGGTGGTGATTTTTGGCTGACTCAGGGGACACAAGATTCTATTCACTTTGCTTTTTTAGCAGAAAATAAGGAAGAGGTTCAAGCTTGTTATGAGGCTGGCTTAGAGACAGGTGGGCGAGACAATGGGGCTCCTGGTTATCGCAGTGAGCAACCGATTTACTACGCTGCTTTTGTGATTGACCCAGATGGGAACAATATAGAAGTGGTTTGCCATAAAGAATAAAAAAGAAAAGGAAAAACAATGACAAAACGTGTAACGATTATTGATGTAAAAGACTATGTTGGTCAGGAAGTGACGATTGGTGCTTGGGTTGCCAACAAATCAGGAAAAGGAAAAATCGCTTTTTTGCAATTGCGTGATGGAACAGCTTTCTTCCAAGGTGTAGCCTTTAAACCAAACTTTGTAGAAAAATTTGGTGAAGAAGTAGGACTTGAGAAGTTTGATGTCATCAAACGCTTGAGCCAAGAAACGTCTGTTTATGTGACAGGAATTGTTAAAGAAGACGAACGTTCTAAGTTTGGTTATGAGTTGGATATCACAGACATCGAAGTGATTGGTGAATCTCAAGACTACCCAATCACACCAAAAGAACATGGAACAGACTTCTTGATGGACAACCGTCACTTGTGGCTCCGTTCTCGTAAGCAAGTAGCTGTGATGCAAATTCGTAACGCTATCATCTACGCAACTTATGAGTTCTTTGACAAGAACGGTTTCATGAAGTTTGATAGCCCAATTCTTTCAGGAAATGCGGCTGAAGATTCAACGGAACTCTTTGAAACTGACTACTTTGGAACGCCAGCTTACTTGAGCCAATCAGGTCAGCTTTACCTAGAAGCAGGGGCTATGGCTCTTGGTCGTGTCTTTGACTTTGGTCCAGTATTCCGTGCTGAAAAATCAAAAACGCGCCGTCACTTGACTGAGTTCTGGATGATGGATGCTGAGTACTCATACTTGACACATGATGAGTCGCTTGACTTGCAAGAAGCTTATGTGAAAGCTCTTCTACAAGGTGTTCTTGATCGTGCGCCTCAAGCCTTGGAAACATTGGAACGTGATACAGAACTTTTGAAACGCTACATTGCAGAGCCCTTCAAACGCATCACTTACGATCAAGCTATTGACCTCTTGCAAGAGCATGAAAATGATGAAGATGCTGACTACGAACATCTTGAGCATGGTGATGACTTTGGTTCACCACATGAAACTTGGATTTCAAACCACTTTGGTGTGCCAACATTTGTCATGAACTATCCAGCAGCCATCAAGGCCTTCTACATGAAACCAGTTCCTGGAAATCCAGAGCGCGTGCTCTGTGCAGACTTGCTCGCTCCAGAAGGCTATGGAGAAATCATCGGTGGATCTATGCGTGAGGAAGACTACGATGCTCTTGTAGCTAAGATGGATGAACTTGGCATGGACCGTACAGAGTATGAATTTTACCTTGACCTTCGTAAATACGGTACAGTTCCACACGGTGGATTTGGTATCGGTATCGAGCGTATGGTAACTTTCGCAGCAGGAACAAAACACATCCGTGAAGCCATTCCGTTCCCACGTATGTTGCACCGTATTAAACCATAAATAATGAGATAAAAGTAAAAGGTTCTATCGACCTTTTACTTTTTTTGATGTCGAAATTGAAAAATATTATAATTTTTTAAAAGATGATTTATCACCCTATTTATTTGCATTTTTATGCAATATATATAAATATACATTCAAGCATACTTGGAAGTAGCCTAATAATATTATTTTTCTGTACCTAGGACACAAAAATAATCATTTTTTTTGAAAAAAATAGACCAATTACTTAAAAATTACGTTGGAATATGATACAATTAACAAAATATATCTGTACTCGCGAGTGCATATATATATATATATATATAAGGTGGTAAACAATGTTTAAATTGTCGAGACAACAAAAAGATCATCGATATTTTTGTGGCAATAGATACGAAAAATATTCGATTAAAAAATTAAAAGTTGGTGCTGCGAGTGTTTTAATCGGGGCAGGATTTTTGTTTGGTTATCATGTTGAAGCTGATGAAATGATACCGATGACAAATGTAACAGATAGTGGTTACAACAGAACTGGAACTGGTAATTCAGAAGTAGTAGACGCGCAAGAATTTGTAATGGTGACACATGAGAAACCAGGTGGTGTAGTAGAAGATGTAGCTATTTTAAAATCAAATTTTTCAGAAAATCTTGATCAATTAAAGAAAGATTATCCAGGATTTACTGCGACAAGCTTACAACTTGTTGGAATAAATAAATATAAAATTACATATGTACCGGTTACTACAACAAATCAACCGAGTTCAACATCAGAATCTGTAGCTAATACAGGAGAGGCTGGTACTTCAAATAGTACATTAGCGACTGCTAATCAAACGCAACCAACAACTGAAAATAAAGTTAGTTTACAAGGCCATTTAGTAGGAAATCAAACAGAATATAATGTAGGAGAACAGATCATCTCAACATTTAGATTAGATGTATCAGCTCCTTCAAAATTAGAAGAAGGTTCTTATATTTTAGTGAATTTACCTGAGAATGAACCTATTACTGATGTACAATTTGGTACAGCTTTAAGAGTGGAAAAAGTAACGGATACACAGTATAAGATTTATACTGGAGAAGTTCCAAGTGGTTCTTATGGTAATTTCAATATTAGTTATAAATTTGATAAATATAGAACTGGCCGTAATTCTCAAACTTCTATCACTTCTCAAGTGATGGATAAAAATGGGAATCCAATTTCACCTGAAAAGACTACTAAGTCAGTGGTAGCAAATACAAATAAGAGTGGATATGCTAGTATTCATGTGGACAGTGAAAGTGGTGCTAGAGATTTAGCTTTATTTAACACAAATGCACCCGGCGACTCTATTGATGAAACTAAGAATAAAGAATTAGTTTTAAAATTAACGACATTAAATAAAGAAGTTGCTGCTGTCAATAAAATACAACATGCTATTACTTTACCGACAGGAGCTATAGTATCAGAAACATCTAAGAATGCAGGATGGACACAGGAAGGAAATATTGCTCGTTATACAAGAATAATACCAGATGCGAAACCTGTATTTGATCAAGGAAATAATACTAGTGATGATACACTTCGCTTAAACATGCGTCAAACAGGAACCTTAGAAGAGTTTTTAAAAGGAAAAGAATTTACATTTACAGACAATGTAACTTATACAGATAAATCAGGAGAAACAAATACAAGTCAAGGAACAACTTCGTTAGTTGTGAAGGCTGTGAATCCATATAAAGATAACGGAGATGGAGCAACGCCAAATGTAGCAGGAGCACAACCTCCATTAGTAATTAATAACTATACTAATGAACAAAATCATGAAAATAGAGTGAATATAGCAATTCCTGGAATTAATACGGAAACAGATGATAAGAGAATTATTGTTTTCTGGAGAAGTGTAGATACTCCAACAAAAGTTAAGGAAGTTGAATTAACGATTGATAGTGATTTTGATCAAAAGAGATCAATTGAATTTTATGGGACTTGGAATAAGAATGGAGCATATGCAGCTTGGTATGCGCCAGATAATCTAGGAACAAGCAATACTTTTGAAGTATATACTGTAAATGGTAAAACGGAAACGAAGTTAGGGGAAATTGCCTTTAAAAAGAATGGAGGTACATCAATAGATTTACCTGAAGGTACAACCCGAGTTTTATTAAAACCAAAAGGTGAGATGACCTTTACAAATGACACGCTAAGCCAGGCGGGTATTTATTTACATCAAAACTTAAAAGGCTTAGAAAAAGCTAAACAAATGGTTTTAGAAGGAAAAGAAGCTAAGAGTATCGTTACTGCAAAAGTTTCAACTCAAGATACAGATGTGGTCAATACAAGTATTTCTAAAACGATTTTAGCAGATACTAGAACAGCTTTAAAACTGACATCGAGAACTGGGAAAATAGAAACGGTTCTAGCAGGGAATAAAACACAATCATTAAGTTCTGGAATAGAAGCTTATGATTACTCACCTTCAGGTTTAGGGAATCGTGTATATAGTACATTGACATCACACCTTGCTACTACTGATAAAAAATTAGATTATCTTGGAGCGAAGAATCCTAAAATTATTGTGGAATTGCCGGATGGCTTTAGTTATGCAGGAGATAGCCCACTTGTAACTAAAGATGATAATTATCAAAATACTGGTAAACGGGTATTGATTATTGATCCAAAGGATTCAAATACTCGTGAGAATGTAACTCCAAATTTAGAGTTTAATGTAGCACAGTGGGTTCAAACGGGTAGTTATCGTTTGAAATACACATTAGTTTGGGATGAAAATAGATTCCTACATGGATTAAATCCTAATAATGAGTTTGATGGAGATAAGACAATTATCAATACATCAACTTTCACTTATGAAATTCCTATAAGTAATACATCAGCGACACGATTACACGTAGATGTAACCGATAAAAATGATCAACGAGAAGGTTACACAACATCGTTACAGAATTTAGCTCCAAAAACAGATGTGACATATCGTTTTACATTATCAAATACAGATAATTCAAAATTATCGAATAATGAAGTGCTTGTGACATTACCTAAACAAGGGGACAAGAATATTGTTGATACAAGTATAGCACGTAATTCTGCATTTGATGTGGAAGCTACAGGAGAAGCAATAGCTCCTGCAGGATGGACAGCATACTACTCAACTTCTCCAATTAATGGAAATGCAAATGAAGTTGCTACAGCAACAACTTTAACAGCTGATCAAGTGACTGATTGGAGCAAGGTTACAGCAGTTAAGTTTGTTTCTAATCAAGGAACTACATTAAATCCGGGATTATCAAATGAATTTTTAGTACCAGCAAGAATTTCTAAAGATGCAAAAGATAAACAGGTAGCTTATATTTCAGCAGCAGCAAAAACAAATGCAGAAGAAATATATAATGAGGCGAATGTAGCTTCTGTTACTATTAAAATAGAAAATATAAAAACTGGAGCTGTTAAAATTGCATATGAAGATATGCAAGGAAATACGATTAAACCAACAATAACAGCTATTGAAAAAAGAGCTTATACAAAAGATTATAATGTAGATACAGAAGAATATCGTCCTGATGAATTTACATATAATGGCATAGCGTATAGATATATGCGAGTCAAAGAAACTTCGGCTCCGGTTGAAGGTGTTATTAACAGTGAAGAAATTACAGTGACTTATGTTTATGATACTTTGTATGAAAATGTTCCAGAAACAAAAGTCATCACACGTACAATTAAGTATGTAGATGCAAGCGACGAAACTACAGAAGTATCACCAAAAGTAGAGCAGACTGTTACGCTAACAAGAACAAACAAGCGAAACAAAGTAACGAATGCACTTGAAGAAGGAACATGGTCAC
>CAUPXP010000038.1:0-10957 GCA_963515455.1 Streptococcus mitis
GCTCGGAAGCCAGAAATCCTCATCTTTGATGACTCCTTCTCAGCCTTGGACTACAAGACAGACCGTGTCCTACGCCAAGAGCTAGCAGAGAAAACAAAATCTATGACCAAGCTTATCGTCGCACAGCGTATTTCAACGATTATGGATGCAGATTTGATTTTGGTCTTGGATCAAGGAAAAGTCGTGGGACAAGGCACCCACCAGAAACTTCTAGCTGATAACGAAGTTTACCAAGAAATTGCCTATTCACAACTATCGAAGGAGGAACTGGAACATGGAAAATAAGAAAATGTCTCTTTGGAAACAGAGTAAACCCTATCTTGCAGGCCTCCAGTTTGCCCTTCTGATAGCCTTTCTAGCAACAATCGTATCCAATATCATTACTGTATATGGTCCAACCCGTATTAAGGAAATGACCAATATTATTGCCAGTGGTCTGGAAACAAGTGTGGATGTCGCGGCGGTTGCAGCTATTGGTGGTTTTTTGGCCGTGATTTATGTGATCGGACTTCTATCAAATTATTTACAGGCCTTTCTGTTTACAACAGCCATTCAACGTTTTTCAGAGCGTTTGAGAAGAGCCATTGCAGAGAAAATTAATCGCCTACCATTGGGATATTTTGATGGACATTCTCAGGGGGATACCTTGTCTCGTGTAACCAATGACGTTGACACTGCAGCCCAGTCCCTCAATCAAAGTCTGGGAACAGTTCTTTCATCTAGTTTACTGGTCTTAGCAGTCTTGGTAACCATGTTTGGGATGAACTGGATTTTAGCCTTGGTGACGGTTGTGTCAACCCTTATTGGTTTTGTTTTCGTGTCCGTCTTTATGGGCAAATCACAGGGTTTCTTTAAGAGTCAGCAACAGGATTTGGCAGCTGTCAATGGCTATGTGGAGGAAATGTACTCTGGTCATAATGTGGTGACTAGTTACAATGCTATCGAGAGCACGAAAGAAGAGTTTGCGACATTAAACAATCGTCTGTATGATAGTATCTGGAAATCTCAGTTTATTTCAGGGATTATGATGCCGATTATGATGTTTATTGGGAACTTTAGCTATGCCTTGGTGATTATCGTTGGTGCAGCCTTAGCTTTAAATGGACACATCAGTATCGGGATTATCGTTGCCTTTATGGCCTACGTTCGTATCTTTTCTCAGCCTCTTTCACAAATTGCCCAAGGGATTACTAGTCTTCAGCAGGCTAGTGCGGCCATGGGACGTGTCTTCGAATTCTTAGGTGAAGAGGAAATGGAAGACGAATCCCATAAAGAAAGACAATTGAGATATATGAAAGGTCAAGTAGTCTTTGATCGAGTCTCCTTTGGTTATACACCAGAGCGAACTATTATCCATGACTTTTCTGCGACAGCTCATGCAGGTCAAAAGGTTGCGATTGTCGGACCGACCGGAGCTGGTAAGACAACCATTGTCAATCTTTTGATGAAGTTCTATGAGATTGATAAGGGAAGTATCCGTATCGATGGCGTGGATACCAAGGAGATGAAGCGTTCGGAAGTACATGATGCCTTTTCAATGGTCTTGCAGGATACTTGGCTTTTTGAAGGAACCATTCGCGACAATCTTATCTATAACCAAGAGGGTATTAGTGATGAGCGCGTGATTGAAGCCAGCAAGGCTGTAGGGATTCACCACTTTATTATGACCCTACCAGATGGTTACGATACAGTATTGGACGATACAGTAACCTTGTCTGTCGGACAAAAACAACTCTTGACCATTGCTCGTGCTTTGCTGAAAGATGCGCCACTCTTGATTTTAGATGAGGCGACTTCTTCTGTTGATACCCGTACAGAGGAATTGATTCAGAAAGCCATGGATCGTTTGATGGAGGGAAGAACTTCCTTTGTCATCGCCCACCGCTTGTCAACCATCCGTAATGCTGATCTTATTCTCGTCATGAAAGATGGCAATATCATCGAGCAAGGAAATCATGATGAGCTGATGGCGCAAGCTGGTTTCTACGCTGACCTCTACAACAGTCAATTTACAGAAGACGAAGCAGAAGAATAAATCGAAAGAAGGCTTGACGGCCTTCTTTTTCTACACTATACTAGAAGACAAGTACTTCCCTATAAGCAAAATTTGAGTAAATGATGAGTAAATGATGAGAAAATATATGAAAAATTATCAAGGATGGTATGATCACATTGCTGGCAACATTGAAAATAAGCCCTTTCTTCTGAGCTTGTTAAGATCTTTCAATCGGTTTATGACAGTAGTTATGCCTATGATTTATCTAACCTTGTTAGCCACTACCTATCTCCAACAAGGACTTGGAAAACAGGTCTTGATGTATGTGTTTATCCCTGCATCAGGTTTTGTGATTTTGTCCCTTCTCCGTAAGAAAATCAATGCCCCTAGGCCTTATGAGGAATGGGATATTAAACCCTTGCTTGACAGAGATAGTCCTGGTCAGTCTATGCCCAGTCGTCATGTCTTTTCAGCAACCATTATCTCCATGGCTTGCTTACATGCTAGTCTAACTATGGGGATGATTTGTTTGACCTTATCAGCCTTCCTCGGTCTAGTGAGAGTCTTAGGGGGAGTGCATTATCCCAAGGATGTAGTGGTTGGCTATATTTGTGGTCTTGTGTGGGGTGTGCTTTTCTTTCTATTTTGACCTGTAAGTTAAGGTGGTCCTAGAACCACTTACGGGTCTAAAGTAACCACTTGCTTTTTTGCTCTTGTTTTCTTATTTTAGCTTTGATATAGTAGAGTCAGAAAGGAGATGGAATGAAGTTACGAATCGAAATTGACAGCAATTTAGAGGAAACTGAAATTGTCATCAAGGCAGCCGCTTTGACAGATGAGATTGCGGATTTGCAGCGTCTCTTGCAAGAATCCAAGTCTCCTCGGTTGATTTTTTACAAGGGAACAGGTGAATATTATCTGGACTTATCGGAAATTCTCTTCTTTGAGACGGAAGGTAGCAAGATTTACGCCCATACCCAGAAAAATGCCTACGAGGTTCGGCTTAAACTCTATGAGTTAGAGGCTATCCTTCCTCGTTATTTTAGTCGGGTATCCAAGTCAACTATCGCTAATATTCAGCAAATCTATTCGGTGGACAAGTCCTTTTCAGGAACGGGCACCATTTCCTTTTATCAGACTCATAAGGAGGTTCATGTGTCACGGCATTACCAATCCCTCCTAAAAGAAAATCTAAGAAACATGAGGTAAGAACATGAAAAAGAAAGCATTTGGTATTGTGTTGCTTATTTTGGCAGCTTTAGTGTTATTGCAGGGGAATTTTGGAATCCCTTCTCTGGGAGGGCACATTTGGCCTTTGATTGGTATTGGATTTTTTGCCTACCAATCAGTTGAGGCTTTGCTTCGTCGTCATCTGACATCAGCCTCTTTTACAGCCCTAGTGGCCTTAATGATTGCTAATCATTTTTATGACATTTTACCAATTCCCAATCAGTCATTGTTCTGGGCAAGTATTTTAATCGTAATGGGTGTCAGCGCACTCACTCATTCTAACAGAACTTGGAACGGGAAAAAATGGTGGTATGATGGTAAAAAGACCATTCTAACAGATAAGGAAGTCGCTTTTGGGACAGGGACTTTCTACAAGCAAGACCAAGAATTGGTAGAAGACCAAGTTGAAGTTGGTTTTGGGAATGCCAAGATATATTATGACAATGCAGAGATGTTAGGTGATTTTGCTACTCTGGATATCGAAGTTGGTTTTGGCAATGCAGTTATCTATGTTCCTCAACATTGGGGAGTTGATTTAAAGGTAGAAACTTTCTGTGGCGTAGCCAAGGCAGATACTCCTCTAGCCCCAACCAGCAAAACCTTGATTATCCGTGGAGATGTAGCCTTTGGGAAGTTGGGAATTGTCTACGTTAAATAAAAAAATCTTCCAATTCCCTTGCAAAAATGAAGAAAGTGTGATAACATAGTACGGTATGTGGTGCTAGCACATCCGCTATATTAGATCTAATAGGAGGAAAACACAATGGCTAAAGTATGTTACTTTACAGGTCGTAAGACTGTATCTGGAAACAACCGTTCACACGCGATGAACCAAACAAAACGTGCCGTAAAACCAAACCTTCAAAAAGTTACTGTTCTTATCGATGGTAAACCTAAAAAAGTTTGGGCTTCAGCTCGTGCTTTGAAATCAGGTAAAGTTGAACGCGTTTAATAATAAAAGCAAAGGAGACCTTAGGGTCTTTTTTCTTTTATTGTAGGTGTAAAATCATTTGAAAAATAGAGTAAATATCCGCTGATACAGTATTCTGCTTTTACACTTGGGCTGAAATATGATAAAATAGAGTATCAACTAGTTGAGGTAAAAAGGATGACTGTAAAAATTAATACAAAAGATGGTCAAATCGAACTAACAGATGAAGTGATTGCAACTGTCGTAGGCGGTGCAACAACTGAGATTTTTGGTGTGGTCGGTATGGCTAGTAAAAATGCCCTCAAAGATAATTTCCAAGCCCTTCTAGGTAAGGAAAATTATTCCAAAGGTGTCGTCGTAAAAGCGGCCGAAGATGGCAGTATTGCAGTTGATGTATATACCGTGTTGAGCTACGGAACAAAGATTAGCGAAGTGTCAAAAAACATTCAAGAGCGTGTTCGTTTTAGCCTGGAAAACCAGCTTGGAATTACTGCTCAGACTGTAAATGTCTACATTCAAAATATCAAAGTTGTAGGAGAATAACCGTGTCAAAAATTACTACTAGCTTATTTCAAGAAATGGTGCAGGCTGCATCAACTCGCTTGAATAAGCAAGCTGAATATGTCAATTCATTAAACGTCTTTCCAGTTCCAGATGGAGATACTGGAACAAACATGGGAATGACCATTGAAAATGGTGCTAAGGAAGTTGCAGACAAGCCAGCTTCTACTGTTGGAGAGGTAGCGAGCATTCTTGCCAAAGGTCTTTTGATGGGTGCGCGTGGAAACTCAGGAGTTATTACGTCTCAGCTTTTCCGTGGATTTTCACAAGCCATCAAGGATAAAGACGAGTTAACAGGTCAAGACTTGGCCCTTGCTTTCCAATCAGGTGTGGAAGTTGCCTACAAGGCAGTTATGAAACCAGTTGAAGGAACGATTTTGACAGTTTCACGTGGAGCTGCTATCGGTGCTAAGAAAAAAGCTGAGCAAACAGATGACGCTGTTGAAGTCATGCGCGCAGCCTTGGAAGGTGCTAAAACAGCTCTAGCTAAAACACCAGACATGCTTCCAGTATTGAAAGAAGTTGGCGTTGTGGACTCAGGTGGTCAAGGACTGGTCTTCATCTACGAAGGTTTCCTTTCAGCTCTTACTGGCGAATATATTGCATCTGAGGACTTTGTAGCGACACCTGCCAACATGAGTGAGATGATCAATGCAGAGCATCATAAGTCTGTGGCTGGTCATGTAGCGACTGAGGACATCACCTTTGGTTACTGTACTGAAATCATGGTAGCTCTCAAGCAAGGTCCAACCTATGCCAAAGATTTTGACTACGACGAGTTCCGTAACTACTTGAATGAACTCGGGGATTCTCTCCTTGTTGTCAATGATGATGAAATCGTCAAAGTCCATGTCCATACAGAAGATCCAGGACTTGTTATGCAAGAAGGTCTCAAATATGGTAGCTTGGTCAAGGTAAAAGTTGACAATATGCGTAACCAACACGAAGCACAGGTTGAAAAAGAAGCTGCTCAAGTTAGCAAGCCGGCTGAAGAAAAAGAGTATGCTTTGATTGCTGTGGTGGCTGGTAAAGGTCTAGCAGATATCTTCCGTTCTCAAGGTGTGGATTATGTTATTGAGGGCGGTCAAACTATGAACCCTTCAACAGAAGACTTTATCAAGGCTGTTGAACAGGTCAATGCTCGTAACATTATCTTCCTACCAAACAACAAAAATATCTTCATGGCAGCTCAATCTGCAGCAGAAGTTTTGGAGCAACCAGCAGTAGTGGTGGAAGCTCGTACTCTTCCTCAAGGTTTGACAAGTCTTTTCGCCTTTGATCCAAGCAAGTCTATCGAAGAAAACCAAGAGCGTATGACTGCTGCTTTTAGCGATGTCGTTAGCGGAAGCGTCACAACAGCTGTTCGTGATACAACCATTGATGGTTTAGAAATCCATGAAAACGATAATCTTGGTATGGTTGATGGGAAAATTCTCGTGTCAAACCCTGACATGCACCAAACCTTGACAGAAACCTTGAAACATATGTTGGATGAAGATAGTGAAATCGTAACCTTCTATGTCGGTGAAGACGGAAGCGAAGAACTTGCCAATGAAATTGCTCAAGAAATCGCAGAAGAATTCGAAGACGTTGAAGTCGAGATTCACCAAGGCCAACAACCAGTTTACCCATACCTATTTAGTGTGGAATAAGATTAATGAAGAACTGAGAAATCAGTTCTTTTTTCTTTTTAAGTAAATGAAATCGGTATCTTTTTTATAAAAACAAAAATAACATTCATAAATAAACGTTAAAATAGAAAATTCAGAAAATTTCTTCTTTTCTCTTGAAAAATTTTGAAAAAATGGTATGATAGTAACAAGTTATTTTTAAGAGAAGAGAAAGGGGAACAATGGAGAAAATCAGTTTAGAATCTCCTAAGACGGGGTCGGACCTAGTTTTGGAAACACTTCGTGATTTAGGAATTGATACCATCTTTGGTTATCCTGGTGGTGCAGTCTTGCCTTTTTATGATGCGATATATAATTTTAAAGGCATTCGCCACATTCTAGGACGCCATGAGCAAGGTTGTCTGCATGAAGCTGAAGGTTATGCCAAATCAACTGGAAAGTTGGGTGTTGCCGTCGTCACTAGCGGACCAGGAGCAACAAATGCCATTACAGGGATTGCGGATGCCATGAGCGATAGTGTTCCCCTTTTGGTCTTTACAGGTCAGGTGGCGCGAGCAGGTATTGGGAAGGATGCCTTTCAGGAGGCAGACATCGTGGGAATTACCATGCCAATCACTAAGTACAATTACCAAGTTCGTGAGACGGCAGATATTCCGCGTATCATTACGGAAGCTATCCATATCGCAACTACAGGTCGCCCAGGGCCAGTCGTAATTGACCTACCTAAAGACGTATCTGCTTTGGAAACAGATTTCATTTATTCACCAGAAGTGAACCTACCAAGCTATCAGCCGACTCTTGAGCCAAATGATATGCAAATCAAGAAAATCTTGAAGCAATTATCCAAGGCTAAAAAGCCAGTCTTGCTAGCTGGTGGTGGAATTAGTTATGCTGAAGCTGCTGCGGAACTAAATGAATTTGCAGAACGCTATCAAATTCCAGTGGTAACCAGTCTTTTGGGGCAAGGTACGATTGCAACGAGTCATCCACTCTTCCTTGGAATGGGAGGCATGCACGGGTCATTCGCAGCTAATATTGCCATGACGGAAGCGGACTTTATGATTAGTATTGGTTGTCGTTTCGATGACCGCTTGACGGGGAATCCTAAGACTTTCGCTAAGAATGCTAAGGTTGCTCACATTGATATTGACCCAGCCGAGATTGGCAAGATTATCAGTGCAGATATTCCTGTAGTTGGAGATGCTAAGAAAGCCTTGCAAATGTTGCTGGCTGAGCCGACAGTTCATAACAATACTGAGAAATGGATTGAAAAAGTCACTAAAGATAAGAACCGTGTTCGTTCTTATGACAAGAAAGAGCGTGTGGTTCAACCGCAAGCAGTTATTGAACGCATTGGTGAATTGACGAATGGGGATGCCATTGTGGTCACAGACGTTGGTCAACACCAAATGTGGACAGCTCAGTATTATCCTTACCAAAATGAACGTCAGTTAGTGACTTCAGGTGGTTTGGGAACGATGGGATTTGGAATTCCAGCAGCAATCGGGGCTAAAATTGCTAACCCAGATAAGGAAGTAGTCTTGTTCGTTGGGGATGGTGGTTTCCAAATGACCAACCAAGAATTGGCTATTTTGAATATTTACAAGGTGCCAATCAAGGTGGTTATGCTGAACAACCACTCACTTGGAATGGTTCGCCAGTGGCAGGAATCCTTCTATGAAGGTAGAACATCAGAGTCAGTCTTTGATACCCTTCCTGATTTCCAATTGATGGCACAGGCTTATGGCATTAAAAACTATAAGTTTGACAATCCTGAGACCTTGGCTCAAGACCTTGAAGTCATCACTGAGAATGTTCCTATGCTAATCGAGGTAGATATTTCTCGTAAGGAACAGGTGTTACCAATGGTACCAGCTGGTAAGAGTAATCATGAGATGTTGGGGGTGAAGTTCCATGCGTAGAATGTTAACAGCAAAACTACAGAATCGATCAGGAGTCCTCAATCGCTTTACCGGTGTCCTGTCTCGTCGTCAGGTTAATATCGAAAGTATCTCTGTTGGAGCAACAGAAGATCCGAATGTATCGCGTATCACCATTATTATTGATGTCGCTTCACATGATGAAGTGGAGCAAATTATCAAACAGCTCAATCGTCAGATTGATGTGATTCGCATTCGAGATATTACAGACAAGCCTCATTTGGAGCGCGAGGTGATTTTGGTTAAGATGTCAGCGCCAGCTGAGAAGCGAGCTGAGATTCTAGCGATTATTCAACCTTTCCGTGCAACGGTGGTAGACGTAGCACCAAGCTCGATTACCATTCAAATGACAGGAAATGCTGAAAAGAGCGAAGCACTGTTGCGAGTCATTCGACCATACGGTATTCGCAATATTGCTCGTACCGGAGCAACTGGATTTACCCGCGATTAATACTCTTCGAAAATCAAATTCAAACCACGTCAGCTTCGCCTTGCCGTACTCAAGTACAGCCTGCGGCTAGCTTCCTAGTTTGCTCTTTGATTTTCATTGAGTATAAAAAAACTTAATTTTGTTAAACCAGCCTAAAAGGCAATAAATAATAGAAAAGAGAGAAAAACTATGGCAGTTCAAATGGAATACGAAAAAGATGTTAAAGTAGCAGCACTTGACGGTAAAAAAATCGCCGTTATCGGTTATGGTTCACAAGGACATGCGCATGCTCAAAACTTGCGTGACTCAGGTCGCGATGTCATCATCGGTGTACGTCCAGGTAAATCTTTTGATAAAGCAAAAGAAGATGGATTTGATACTTACACAGTAGCAGAAGCTACTAAATTGGCTGACGTTATCATGATTTTGGCACCAGACGAAATCCAACAAGAACTTTATGAAGCAGAAATCGCTCCAAACTTGGAAGCTGGAAATGCAGTTGGCTTTGCCCATGGTTTCAACATTCACTTTGAATTTATCAAAGTTCCTGCAGATGTAGATGTCTTCATGTGTGCTCCTAAAGGACCAGGACACTTGGTACGTCGTACTTACGAAGAAGGATTTGGTGTTCCAGCTCTTTACGCAGTATACCAAGATGCAACAGGAAATGCTAAAAACATTGCTATGGACTGGTGTAAAGGTGTTGGAGCAGCTCGTGTAGGTCTTCTTGAAACAACTTACAAAGAAGAAACTGAAGAAGATTTGTTTGGTGAACAAGCTGTACTTTGTGGTGGTTTGACTGCCCTTATCGAAGCAGGTTTCGAAGTCTTGACAGAAGCAGGATACGCTCCAGAATTGGCTTACTTTGAAGTTCTTCACGAAATGAAATTGATCGTTGACTTGATTTACGAAGGTGGATTCAAGAAAATGCGTCAATCAATTTCAAACACTGCTGAATATGGTGACTATGTATCAGGTCCACGTGTAATCACTGAACAAGTTAAAGAAAATATGAAGGCTGTCTTGGCAGACATCCAAAATGGTAAATTTGCAAATGACTTTGTAAATGACTATAAAGCTGGACGTCCAAAATTGACTGCTTACCGTGAACAAGCAGCTAACCTTGAAATTGAAAAAGTTGGAGCAGAATTGCGTAAAGCAATGCCATTCGTTGGTAAAAACGACGATGATGCATTTAAAATCTATAACTAATTAGAGAGCAAAGGATTTTGCTAAAATAGTAGCTTCAGCTATTCGTGGGATATTAGATGTACTTATTTAGGGGTTGAAATCATATGAATATTACCAATTTGTTTTCTATCAAGACAGGATGTGATGAAACTGATAGGCAACTGCAAAAATTATTTTTTCAGTTGGATTTACAATTGGGAGAATTGACAGATCAACTAAGAAAATTAGATTCTAATTTTGTTCCTCGTAGTCAATTTGTAGACACGCTGGATTTAAATGATGTAGAATATAAAGAAATTTTAAACTATTTTATCTTCCATCGTAATGATAGTGAAGAAAGTTTGGCAGAATGGTTATATGATTGGATTTCCACAAATCGTTATGAACTTCCTAAAGAGTTTTCGATTCGTATGGCTCATAAATATCATGAAAGTGTTGCTGAAGTTTTTGGAGATGAATAACTAAAAAAACAGTCATTAGTGACTGTTTTTTATAGAAAAAGAGGTTTTATATGTTAAGTTCAAAAGATATCATCAAGGCTCACAAGGTCTTGAACGGTGTGGTTGTGAATACACCGCTTGATTATGACCATTATTTATCGGAGAAGTATGGTGCTAAGATTTATTTGAAAAAGGAAAATGCCCAACGTGTTCGTTCTTTTAAAATTCGTGGTGCTTATTATGCCATTTCTCAGCTCAGCAAGGAAGAGCGTGAACGTGGAGTAGTCTGCGCTTCTGCGGGAAATCATGCGCAGGGAGTTGCCTATACTTGTAACGAGATGAAAATTCCTGCTACTATTTTTATGCCCATTACTACTCCGCAACAAAAAATTGGGCAGGTTCGCTTTTTTGGTGGGGACTTCGTAACCATT
Source organism: Streptococcus mitis (assembly GCA_963515455.1). GTDB lineage: Bacteria > Bacillota > Bacilli > Lactobacillales > Streptococcaceae > Streptococcus > Streptococcus mitis_DN. The sequence goes on from CAUPXP010000038.1 coordinate 10,782, forward strand.
AAACTAGTTGGAGATACCTTTGATGCTTCTGCTAAAGCAGCTCAAGAATTTACAGTTTCTGAAAATCGTACCTTTATTGATCCTTTTGATGATGCTCATGTCCAGGCAGGTCAAGGGACTGTTGCTTATGAGATTTTAGAAGAAGCTCGAAAAGAATCGATTGATTTTGATGCTGT
>CAUPXP010000039.1:0-10934 GCA_963515455.1 Streptococcus mitis
GATTTTCCGCAATTACAAGGAAATCTCCAAGCCTTTAATGATGCAGGTTTCATTGAAAATTTTGCCAGTGAAGAATTGGCGCGCATCCGTCGAAAAATCCATGATAGCGAGAGTCAGGTCCGCGATGTCTTGCAAGATTTGCTCAAACAAAAAGCGCAGATGTTGACAGAAGGGATTGTTGCCAGCAGAAATGGTCGTCAGGTTTTACCAGTCAAAAACACCTACCGCAATAAGATTGCAGGTGTCGTTCATGATATTTCTGCTAGTGGAAATACCGTCTATATCGAACCCCGTGAGGTGGTCAAACTGAGCGAAGAAATTGCCAGTTTGCGAGCAGATGAGCGCTATGAAATGCTTCGCATTCTTCAAGAAATCTCGGAACGTGTTCGCCCTCATGTGGCTGAGATTGCCAATGATGCTTGGATTATCGGCCATCTGGACTTGATTCGTGCCAAGGTTCGTTTTATCCAAGAAAGACAAGCGGTTGTACCTCAGCTGTCAGAAAATCAAGAAATTCAACTGCTCCATGTCTGCCATCCTTTGGTCAAAAATGCCGTCGCAAATGATGTCCACTTTGGACAAGATTTAACAGCCATTGTCATTACAGGTCCCAATACAGGTGGTAAGACCATCATGCTTAAAACTCTGGGCTTGACGCAGGTTATGGCTCAGTCTGGTTTGCCGATTTTAGCAGATAAGGGAAGTCGTGTTGGTATTTTTGAAGAAATCTTTGCTGATATTGGCGATGAGCAGTCTATTGAGCAGAGTTTGTCTACCTTCTCTAGTCACATGACCAATATTGTGGATATTCTTGGCAAGGTCAATCAACATTCACTCTTACTCTTGGATGAGTTAGGAGCTGGTACAGATCCTCAAGAGGGAGCAGCTCTCGCCATGGCTATTCTGGAGGACCTTCGCCTGCGTCAAGTCAAGACCATGGCGACCACCCACTATCCAGAACTCAAGGCTTACGGTATTGAGACAGCCTTTGTGCAAAATGCCAGCATGGAGTTTGATACTGCAACTCTACGACCGACCTATCGCTTTATGCAGGGCGTTCCTGGTCGAAGCAATGCCTTCGAAATCTCTAAACGTTTAGGTCTATCTGAGGTTATCGTAGGGGATGCCAGTCAGCAGGTCAATCAGGACAATGATGTCAACCGGATTATTGAGCAACTGGAAGAGCAGACGCTAGAAAGTCGCAAACGCTTGGACAATATTCGTGAGGTGGAGCAAGAAAATCTCAAGATGAATCGTGCTCTCAAAAAACTTTACAACGAGCTCAATCGTGAAAAGGAAACCGAGCTTAATAAGGCGCGTGAACAGGCTGCTGAGATTGTGGATATGGCCCTCAGTGAAAGTGACCAGATTCTTAAGAATCTTCATAGTAAATCTCAACTCAAACCCCATGAAATCATTGAAGCTAAGGCCAAGCTGAAAAAATTGGCTCCTGAAAAAGTAGATTTGTCTAAAAATAAGGTTCTTCAAAAGGCCAAGAAAAAACGAGCTCCAAAGGTGGGAGATGATATCGTGGTTCTCAGTTATGGACAGCGTGGTACCTTGACCAGTCAACTCAAGGATGGCCGCTGGGAAGCCCAAGTTGGTTTAATCAAGATGACCTTGGACGAAAAAGAATTTGACCTTGTTCAAGCTCAGCAAGAAAAACCAGTCAAGAAGAAACAAGTTAATGTGGTGAAACGAACTTCTGGGCGAGGACCTCAAGCTAGACTGGACCTTCGAGGCAAGCGCTATGAAGAAGCCATGAATGAACTAGATGCCTTCATCGACCAAGCCCTGCTTAATAATATGGCTCAAGTTGACATCATCCATGGTATCGGAACAGGTGTCATCCGTGAAGGTGTCACCAAATATCTACAAAGAAACAAACATGTCAAGAGTTTCGGCTATGCCCCACAAAATGCTGGAGGCAGTGGTGCGACTATTGTCACTTTTAAAGGATAGCAGTATTCTGGACTTTATAAAGTAAAAACGGTTGAACTAATTTTTACTAATAAACACATTGACAAAAGCCAACATTTTTTGTAAAATAAGAATCAATTAAATACCAACACCGAATGAAGTTTAATAGAAGTGGGGAATCGTTTGATTTTCCATGACTGTAAATGGACGGAACTCTGGAGAGACCGTAAAGGCACCGAAGGGGCAAGGCAGGCAACTGCTCAAACTCTCAGGTAAAAGGACAGAGCTAGGATAGACCGCTTTTTAGCATTTATCTAAGCATTCCAGAGTACATGTATCTTGCATGTGCTCTTTCTTTTGGGGTTGAAAAGATAGGAGAAGGAAATGTTAGAATTGCTTAAATTAATCGATGCTTTTGCTTGGGGCCCACCCCTCTTGATTTTATTGGTCGGGACAGGAATTTACCTAACTGCCCGTCTAGGCCTCTTGCAGGTTTTGCGTCTGCCCAAGGCCTTCCAGCTTATTTTTACTAAGGACAAGGGGCATGGCGATGTATCCAGCTTTGCGGCCTTGTGTACAGCCCTAGCAGCGACAGTTGGTACGGGAAATATTATCGGAGTGGCGACGGCTATCAAGGTCGGTGGCCCAGGAGCCCTCTTTTGGATGTGGATGGCTGCTTTCTTTGGGATGGCTACCAAGTATGCGGAAGGACTCTTGGCTATCAAATACCGTACCAAGGATGATCATGGTGCAGTGGCGGGAGGTCCGATGCATTATATCCTTCTAGGTATGGGAGAAAAGTGGCGTCCCCTTGCCATCTTCTTTGCCCTGGCAGGTGTGTTAGTAGCTTTATTGGGAATCGGGACCTTCACTCAAGTTAACTCGATTACAGAATCTATCCAAAATACGACGACTATTTCGCCAGCTATTACCGCTCTTGTTTTGTCTGTCTTTGTAGCAATTGCAATCTTTGGCGGGCTCAAGTCCATTTCAAAGGTTTCAACTACTGTTGTTCCTTTTATGGCTATCATTTATATTTTGGGAACTCTTACAGTTATTTTCTTTAATATCGAAAAAATCCCTGCCACAATCGCTTTAATCTTGACATCGGCTTTTAGTCCAGTTGCTGCGGTAGGTGGATTTGCCGGTGCTAGCATTCGGATGGCTATTCAAAATGGTGTTGCGCGTGGTGTGTTCTCAAACGAATCTGGTCTGGGTTCTGCTCCCATTGCAGCTGCTGCAGCTAAGACAAATGAACCAGTAGAGCAAGGTTTGATTTCCATGACAGGAACCTTTATTGATACCCTCATTATCTGTACTCTGACTGGTTTGACTATCTTGGTAACTGGGGTTTGGAGTGGTGATTTAAATGGGGTTGCCTTGACTCAGTCAGCCTTCTCAACAGTCTTTTCACACTTTGGACCTGCCCTTTTGACCATCTTCCTTGTACTTTTTGCCTTCACGACGATTCTAGGTTGGAACTATTACGGAGAACGTTGTTTCGAGTTCCTCTTTGGGGTTCGCTTTATCTGGCTCTACCGTGTGGTTTTTGTGCTCATGGTCTTGCTGGGAGGATTTATCGAGTTGGATATGGTCTGGATTATCGCAGATATTGTCAATGCCTTGATGGCACTACCAAACTTGATTGCTCTCTTAGTTTTATCGCCAGTCGTTATTGCTGAAACTAAAAAGTATTTTAATAAATAATGAAATCACACAGCTCGTGTGATTTTTTGCTTTCATAAAAAATTTCTATCAGTGTAATTTAAAATATATATTATACAAGGTATAGAATCTGTGATAGACTAGATTTCAACAACATGAAAAGAGGTTTTATGATGACAACATTTACAATTCATACAGTCGAATCAGCGCCAGCAGAAGTGAAAGAGGTTCTTGAAACAGTACAAAAAGATAACAATGGCTATATTCCCAACCTAATCGGTCTCTTGGCTAATGCACCAACTGCTTTAGAAGCCTATAGAACTGTCGGAGCCATCAATCGTCGCAACAGCCTGACACCCATTGAGCGTGAAGTGGTACAGATCACTGCAGCTGTGACCAATGGTTGTGCCTTCTGTGTCGCAGGTCACACAGCCTTTTCAATCAAACAAATCCAGATGAATGATGATCTTCTGCAAGCCCTTCGCAATCGTACTCCAATCGAAACAGATCCTAAATTAGACACTCTGGCTAAGTTTACTTTGGCAGTTATCAATACCAAGGGTCGTGTAGGAGATGAAGCCTTGGCTGAGTTTCTAGAAGCTGGCTACACTCAACAAAATGCCTTGGATGTGGTTCTTGGTGTCAGTCTAGCAAGCCTCTGTAACTATGCCAACAATCTAGCTAATACCCCAATTAACCCAGAATTGCAACCTTATGCTTAATCCTTATCTGAGTAAAATGAAGTCTGAAATGATCGGACTTCGTTTTTTATCCCCTCATTTAAGCGCTTTTATGCTATACTGAAACTAACATGATTATTGGAGGTTAGGATGAAAAAACTCCCCTTGGTATTTTCTGGTTGCTTGCTAGGTTTGGCAGGAGCTGGAAATCTTATTTTAGATACGTTGCCAGTTCTGTCCCATCTGTTGAGTCTGACAGGTTTGATTTTGTGGATTTATTTTCTAATTCTGCATCTCTTTAATTGGAAGGAAACCAAGCAAGAATTGACCAAGCCCCCTCTTTTGTCAGGAATGGCAACCTTTCCCATGGCTGGGATGATTTTATCTACCTATGTTTTTCGCGTCTTACCTCATCTTCCTTTGGTAGCGCAAGGGCTCTGGTGGTTTTCATTTCTCTTGGATGTGGCTCTGATTGCTGGCTTCACTATCAAATTTGCCTATCCAGGGCGGAGGGTTCATGCGACTCCAAGCTGGACGGTTCTCTATGTGGGGATAGCAGTAGCAGCCTTGACCTATCCTCTTGTAGGTATCATCGAAATTGCCTATGCGACCTTGAGTTTTGGATTTCTCTTGACCTTCTATCTCTACCCGCTTATTTATAGCGATTTAAAGAAACATCCACTCCCACAAGCCATGCTTGGACAAGAAGGGATCTACTGTGCTCCTTTCTCTCTACTCTTGGCTTCTCTAGTCCGAGTTGGAGGAGCCAGCCTACCGACTTGGCTCTTGATTGCCATGATTTTGGCTTCCCAATCCTTCTTTTTCTTTGTTTTGACTCGCCTGCCCAATATTTTAAAACAAGGCTTTCAACCAGCCTTCTCAGCCCTCACCTTCCCAACCATTATCACAGCTACTTCGCTTAAGATGGCTCAGGGAATCTTGAAACTTCCATTTCTGGATTATCTGGTATTGGCTGAAACTGCTATTTGCTTAATTATTTTATTCTTTGTATTGAGTGCTTATCTGATTTGGTTACGAAAAAAGGTCTAGCTAGAAATAGCTAAACCTTATTTCGTAAGTGTCCGTACACTTACTGTGCTTACTACAAAAGTGAAGTAAGCATTTTTCTAAAATTGTAAATATATTATACCATAAAATTCAAGAGAAATGAGAAAACGACATTGACAAATTGTCAGTATGGTAGTATGATGTACAATAGGGGGGATAAAATGCGAGATGTAAAAGAACCGGAAATACGACGTGCTGAAATTATGGATGCTGCAATGCTACTCTTTATAGAACAAGGATATACTAATACAACAACTCAGGATATTGTTGACAAAGTAAATATATCAAGAGGCTTGCTGTACTATCACTTTAAGAATAAAGAAGATATCTTATATTGTCTGGTAGAACAATATTCAGATAAATTATTGAAGGATATTCATGCTATTGTTTATGATGAAGATAAAACCGCCATTGAAAAAATTAGAGCTTTTATAGATGCCACAATTATATCTTCGGAAAATATTTCAGCAGAGGGAACTGAGTTACAAAAGACGGTTGATCTTGAAGAAAATCGTTATATGTTAGATAAGTTATCCCATAAGCTCATCGAAAAACTGACCATATATTTTGAGAGGATAATAAATCAAGGTATATTAGAAAAAGTATTTTTTGTAAAATATCCATCAGAAACAGCAGAATTCCTGATGACAGCCTATGTTTTTGTTTCCAATAATATAGGTATAAAAACTTCAAAGAAAGAACCTGTCAAAGATTACTTGGACGCATTTAAGATAATGCTAGAACAAAACCTAAATACAGAGGAACTCTTTAGCTATTAAAAAGAGATGGAATTTCTGTAAAGAGAACTATGTGCCGATAGCCAAATAAAAACAAGCTATCGGTATTATTTCAAAATATAACTGACAAATTGTCAATGAAGGTGAAAATATGTTAGAGATAAAGAATTTTAGTAAATGTTATGGGGATAAAAAGGTTGTGGATAACCTATCCATTTCAGTACAACCTGGAGATATTTATGGTTTTATTGGGGCAAATGGTGCAGGAAAAACGACAACGATAAAGGCAGTTGTTGGTATCCATGATTTTGAGAATGGAAGTATAACGATTGATGGGCATTCCATTAAAGAGGAGCCTGTTATTTGTAAAAAAATGATGGCGTATATTCCAGATAATCCAGATTTGTATGAACATATGACAGGACTTCAATATATTAATTTTATTGCTGACCTGTTTGAAATTCCTACTAAAATACGCAGGGAAAGGATCCAACAATATGGTGATTTATTTGATATGACTGAGCATCTTTCGGGGATTATTTCTTCATATTCACATGGTATGAAGCAACGAACAGCCATTATTTCTGCACTTATACATTCTCCTAAACTGTTGATTCTAGATGAACCCTTTGTTGGGCTGGATCCCAAAGCAACTTTCCTACTAAAGAAAATTATGCATGAGTGTGTTTCAGATGGAGGAGCTATTTTCTTTTCAACCCATGTATTGGACGTTGCAGAAAAATTATGTAATAAGATTGCCATTATCAAAAATGGAAAGTTAGTTGCAAGTGGTAATACAGGAGATGTCAAAGGTGATGAATCATTGGAGGCATTTTTCATGGAGGTGCAGGACGATGAGTAACATTTGGATACTAATTAAAGCACAATTGATAAATTTCTTTCCGATTAACGAGATTAGACAGACGAAAAATAAAAAACAAACTTCAATGGCTATTGCGAGTTTTGGCATAATAACTCTTGCGTTATTTTGCTTTGTTTATAATATACTAACCGCTAAAACATTGGTACAAGTCGGACAGTATGATTTGATACCAGCATATATGGTCTCTGTCTCAAATTTTTCAATACTATTTTTAACAGTATTTTATTCGAATGGCATTTTATTTGGAAGTCGAGATATGGAAATTCTCTTATCTTTACCTGTTAAAAGTTCGGATATTATCACCAGCAAGTTCATGTTTATGTACTTATTGAATTTTTTAATAGGCTTGATGTTTATGCTTCCAGGGGGCATTGTTTGGGTATTAAACGGAAGCTTAAATGTATTGCAGATTATATTGTATTTTATCTCCATGATTTTTGTTCCATTGATACCTATGTGTATAGCAGCATGTATGGGAATGATTGTTGTTGCTGTTTCATCTTATTTTAAGAGGAAAAATGTTATTGCTCTAATCTTTTCATTTGCAATGATAGGCATAATTGGATATATTGCAGTGTCAGCTATGAAATCAGGTAATGAAGACAGCATTGGGATCATGCTTTCTAAGCAAATTACAGGACTGTACCCAATATCCGGGTTATTCGTACAACACACAAATTTTCCAATGTATATTGGAATGGGATTATTTATTGCTTTTTCAACAGCAGTTTTTTATATATTTGTAAAAATTGTTGCGATGAAGTATGGATTGCTTAATACTCTTGCTAAAACAACATCAAGTTATTCTGATAACAAAAAATCTTATAATAGAAAATCGATATTTCTTGCCTTGTATAAAAAAGAAATGGGACGCTTTTTAAGCTCGTACATGGCGGTCTTGAATGCAGGCCTCGGTATAATACTTTTATGTGTTTTTAGTATATTTTTGCTTTTTAATTCTGTAGAACAAATAGGAGAGTCTTCAGGAATAGAAAATATAAATGAATATCTCTCAAATTTTGCTCCATTATTTATTGCCTCTATGCTCTCTCTGAGTTGCCCGGCAGCTTCTGCGATATCTTTAGAAGGAAAAAACATTTGGATTTTGCAAAGCTCTCCTGTTAAGGTAAAAATGATCTTAAATTCCAAGATAGCTGTAAACCTTACACTTCATTGGATTGGGTATATGATTTCTATATTTGCATTTACGCTAAAACTTGATATGAACTTTATTCAAGTTGTTAACCTAATAATTGTCCCTATATGCTATTCGATCTTTATAACAGTGATAGGAATTTCCCTAAATAAAAAGTATCCAAATTATGAATGGGAAAGCGAGATGATGGTTGTAAAGCAGAGCATGCCTGTTATTGTGTCTGGACTTGTTGGGATAATTGCACTCATTACACCAATTCTTCTTAATTGGTTTTTAAATCTTTCGATAACACCAGTTTTGCAGATAGTATCAGTTACTTTACTTGTTATTTCAAGCGAAGTTTATATAAAAGTTAGCAAGTTAAATTTTATTTAGTTCAAGGAGGGAAATGGTATGAAAGATGGACTGTTAAAAGATGTCTTGGTGTTGATATTAATGATTGTTGTAATATTTATTATTTGCATATTTCTCCCAGAGAAAATTCCTGTTCATTTCAATGCAAAAGGAGTTGCAGATATGTTTACTAATAAATATTATCTTTTGTTTGCTACGGTTATTCCGTATTCTGCTTATTGGAAATTTATACGAGGAAGGAAAAATAAAAAGGTCAGGTGAATATGTATCCATATTTACAAATAGCATCTGTGATAAGAGTAACTATTTTAGGAGGTAAGTATGTACCAGGGCAACAGCTGCCTCCCATAAGGGCTTTAGCAGAGAGGGAAGAATGTAATCCTGCAACCGTCCAAAAAGCATTAAAAGTTCTTGAGAAACAGGGGTTGATTGTTAGTCGTGGAAGTAAAGGATATTTTGTTACTGAAAGTGAGAAGAAAATAATTGAGTTAAGAAATCAGCATTTGAACAGGCTTATAAAAATATTGTTTGAAAAACTATATGCCTTAGGATTTTCGAATTCTGAGATTATTAAACTATTTGATAGAATAGAAACTTAAACAGTGAATAAAAATCAGTTATGTGTGAAGAAAATAAAGATACTGACTATTTAGATTATTGATAAAATGGATGAAATGAATATGGAAGAATCGAAACATCTAATGTTAGAAATACCCAAGAAACATAATATTCCTCTTTTCAATAATCTATATAGTAGATTATTGTTTCAGATGCAAGCTGAAACACGCAAGTGTAGCTAAAGAAGTATTCTTATTCTTATGTTTTAGAGGACTCAGGTGGACAGAAAAAGGCTCCATAATATCCATAAGGGATTTACCCACTACAAATATTATAGTGCCTATAATCTCTATTAACTCTTGCTTTTTCACTTTCAGAATAAGGAATCTGACAAATTCATCGGACTCATTGAGGACAATCTAAAGCAGGTTCATCCTCTTTTTTAGACTATCTTTAAAACCTTCCTCAAGGACAAAGAGAAAATCGTCAACGCCCTTCAACTACCCTATTTCAACGCAAACTTGGAAGCAACGAATAATCTCATTAAACTTATCAAGCGCAATGCCTTTGGTTTTCGGAACTTTGAAAACTTCAAAAAACGGATTTTCATCGCTCTAAATATCAAAAAAGAAAGGACGAAATTTGTCCTTTCTCGATCTTAGCTGACTTCAACCCACTACAAAGAAGCATTTTTTATGGTTTGATGACTTCAGCTCCACCCATGTATGGACGAAGAACTTCTGGGATGGTCACAGAACCATCTGCATTTTGGTAGTTTTCAAGAATAGCAGCCACTGTACGTCCAACTGCAAGTCCAGAACCATTCAAGGTATGGAGCAATTTCACCTTGCCATCTGCTTCATCACGGTAACGGATTTGGGCACGACGGGCTTGGAAATCTTCTGTGTTTGAACAACTTGAGATTTCACGGTAGGTATTTTGTGCTGGAATCCAAACTTCCAAGTCGTAAGTCTTAGCAGCTGAGAAGCCCATATCTCCTGTAGAGAGAGCAACGACACGGTATGGAAGGTTGAGTTTTTGAAGAATATTTTCAGCGTTGGCTGTCATTTTTTCCAATTCTTCGTAAGATTCTTCTGGCTTGGCAAATTTGACCATTTCAACCTTGTGGAATTGGTGCAAACGAATCAAGCCACGAGTATCACGGCCAGCTGAACCAGCCTCAGAACGGAATGATGGACTCATAGCAGTGAAGTAAATTGGCAGGTCTTTGCCGTCAAGGATTTCATCACGGTAGTAGTTTGTCAGAGGAACTTCAGCTGTAGGGATAAGGACATAATTGCTGTCGCTCAATTCAAAAGTATCTTCCTTGAATTTTGGATATTGACCAGTACCAAACATAGAGTCATGGTTAACCATGTAAGGTGTGATGACTTCAGTATAGCCTTCTTTGCCATGTTCATCCAACATAAAGTTGTAGATAGCACGTTCTAAACGAGCACCGAGGCCTTTATAGAAGAGGAAGCGAGCGCCTGTTACCTTACCACCGCGTTCCCAATCAAGGATACCAAGGTCTTCACCGAGATCCCAGTGAGCTTTTGGCTCAAAGTCAAACTCGCGTGGAGTACCCCAACGGCGAACTTCCACATTGTCATCTTCATCAGCCCCAACAGGAACACTGTCAGCTGGGATGTTAGGAAGAGTCGTTGTAAATTCTGTTAATTTAGCATCTATTTCTGCCAATTCAGCATCCAAGGCTTTGACTTCAGCAGATAGAGTTTGCATGGCAGCAATCTTGTCATCTGCATTTTCCTTGTTGCGCTTAGCTTGGGCAATCTCAGCAGAAACTGTGTTACGTTCTGCCTTGAGAGTTTCAACCTTGACCAAGATGTCACGACGCTTAGCATCGATTTCTTTCATCTCATTCAAGACAGCAGCATCTACACCACGTGTAG
>CAUPXP010000040.1:0-10778 GCA_963515455.1 Streptococcus mitis
AACTCATCAATAATTTCGATAACTTCTGATTTGATATCCATATTTTATTTCCTTTATTTTTTAAACCATAAATCATTCAAAAATCCAGAAAAGATTAAGAATGACAGCATGACGACATGGAAGGTGACAACCATGCCAAGCAACTGAATCCAGCGATTCTCAGGTAGAGCAGCTTTCCCTGCTTTTTTCCATTCCTTATTGAGCGTTTTTTTCTTGCGAACCCAAGCATCATTGATGACCAAGCCTAATCCATGAAAGAGTCCATAAGCGATATAGTACCAAGTCACTCCATGCCAAAATCCCATAATTAGCATATTGACAATGTAGGCCACACTTGAAGTTACATTACGATTTTTAAAGACCTTCTTTCTGGTCAACACCATGACCATTCGCATAAAGACAAAGTCACGGAACCAGAAAGAGAGGCTCATGTGCCAACGATTCCAGAATTCCTTTAAATCCCTTGATAAAAAGGGCTTGTTAAAGTTGATGGGACTACGGATTCCCATTAAATTTGAAATGGCTAAGGCAAACATAGAATAACCTGCAAAGTCAAAGAAAAGCTCCAGACCAAAGGTATACATAACCGCTAAAGCATAAAGGTTAAAGAAGCCACCTGACTGCAGGGCTAGATTCTTCAGAGGAGGGAGTAAGGTCTCTCCTAAAACATGAGCTAGGATAAACTTATACAAAAATCCCCACATGATATAGCGAACAGATTCATCCAGCATATTCATCAACTCATCTCGCTCAGGAATGGTCTGATAATTTTCATTGAAACGTTTAAAGCGATCAATTGGACCACTTGAAAAAGTCGGCATGAAGAGAAGGAAACGGAGGAATTCCCAGAGGGTAAAATCCTTAATCACTCCATCTCTCAGCTCAATGATAATCCCAACCGAACGAAAGGTCAGGTAAGAAATTCCCAAAAATCCAAGCAAAGACTGCGTTCCATTTATAGCCGGCTGCACCTTGACAAAGATAATCGGAAGGAGGGACAGAAAACTAACTAGGTAGAAGACCCACTTGCCATCCTTGCTTTTTCGATAATGCTTGTAGAAAAGCAGGAGCAATATTTCCCAGCAAAGGTAAATACCCAAGGCAGCCAATTGGTTAGTCTTCCCACCCACCAACATAGTGACGATAAAGAAGAGGCTAACCAGCACTTCATACCAGGCAAAGCGTTTCTTGAAAAAGAGGCCGATAAAGATGGGCAAGGTTGCAGCAATCACATAGACAAAATACTGAGGATTGCCATATGGCTCTAAATGAGGAAGCTGTTGAAAAAACTCCATCATCTCTTGTTCACCTCGTTAATCAATCCTTTGATGTCAATTTTTCCATTTGGAGTCAGTGGTAAACTGTCTCGATAAAGGAATTTAGACGGCATCATATAGGACATCATGATATCTGTCAAATCTTCCTTGATAGCCTTGGTAATATCGATATCACGTTCAAACTGCTCACGAACACCATCTTTTAAGATGACATAGGCCAATAGATTTTGCACCTTGTGGTCTTTATTATAACGTGGTACAGCTACAGCAGACTCGATAAAGCGAGACTTATTGAGGTTTTGAGAGACATCTTCTAACTCAATGCGGTAACCGTTGAACTTAATTTGGAAGTCCATGCGTCCACCGTAGAGAAGCAAGCCCTCATCTGTCATGGTTCCCACATCGCCTGTGTGGTAGGCTGGCAGTCCTTCAAACTCAAAGAAAGCTTCCGCTGTTTTTTCAGGATTGTTCATATAGCCTTTTGAAACAGCTGGCCCAGAAACAATGATTTCTCCCTGTTCACCATTTGGCAATTTATTTCCTTCCTCGTCAATGATAAAGGTTGGAGAATCAGCCTTGGTATAGCCAATTGGTAGGCGTTTGAGAGTCGCTAGCATCTCGTCTGTCACAGCAACTGCTGACAAGGCTACTGTCGCTTCTGTTGGACCGTAGGCATTGATAATACGAGCATTTGGGAAACGCTCGCGCAGTTTTTGAGCTGTTTTAACCGTCAATTCTTCGCCATCAAAGTAGAAATGCGTGATTCCAGGCATTTTCTCGCTATTAAAGTCTTCTGATAACATGGCCATATCTGCAAAAGAAGGGGTTGATGTCCAGATAGCGATTGGCAATGAAAAGATGGTCGCAAAGAGTTGCTTAAAGTCCTGAGTGATGGCTGAAGGAAGAGCGAAAAGCGTACCACCCAGTGCCAAGGTCGGTGCCCAGTACATGACAGACAGGTCAAAAGAATAAGGTGGCTGAGCCAGCATTTGCGGACGACTTGGCGTCGCAAATTCCTTGTCCGTAATCATCCAATTGGTAAAGCTGAGGAGATTATCATGTGAAATCTGCACTCCCTTTGGCTTACCAGTCGTACCAGAAGTAAAGATGATATAGTAATTATCATCCCCCTTGACTGGATGCGTGATTTCATAGCTTGTCTCTTGAGCAAAGGCTTCTTGAACCTGAGCTAGAGTCATCATCGGTGTCGAAACCTGCTCCAATGGAAAGTCTGAGATGGCAATAATCAATCTTGGCTCTGCTACTTCTAAAATAGCTGAAACTCGCTCCAAAGCCGAATGGCTATCAATGGGAATGTAGGCATGTCCTGACTTAGTCAAGGCTACAAAAGTTGCCAACATTTCATATTCTTGGCCACCAAAAACAACCACAGGAGACTTCTCAGGCAAGCCTAGTTGGTCAATGGCTGCAGCCAAACTATCCGAATCAGCCTTTAAATCGCCATAAGTGTGTTCCTGCCCCAAAACATTATAAACAGGATAGCTAGGCTGGGTCTGAGCAAAATGCTCAATGGTTTCAATCATATCTGCTATTGGTTTATTTGACACAATAGGGATTCTCCTTCAAGTTAAAATTCATTATAGATAAAGCTTCCTTGACCCTGGCCAAGATAGCTAAAGAAGTAAAGCAGCCCTAGAAAGATAAGAAAATACAAGGCTGTCCGACCAAGAAAGAGGTACAATTCTTTTCTCTGTTTCATCAAGAAAAACCATTCATTTCTGTAATTTTTGTTAAATAAGATGAACTCTTACTATAGTATTTTTCTACCATTGTACCATTTTTTAGGGTAATTTTTCAATTGTTTACCGTACATTTTCACTGCATTTAAGCTAATTTTAAAGATTATGCAGTTTTTCTATGAATATTTCAAATAGAGTGTTCCTGGGCAAAAACTCAATTTTAGGAGAAAATGAAGTAAATCTTTCCATAATAAAACGCACAATATCAAGTTTTTTCAACACCTGATACTATGCGCTTTTCTAATTTTTCAAGACTTTTTAACCAGTCTCTCATTTAAAATAATCTCGTCTGATATAAATTAAAATAGCTTCTATCATCAGACAAATGGCTGATAGCCAAAAACTGATGCTAATACCAAAAGTCTCAGTAATATAGCTCATTAGCAAAACAAATACTGAAAATGCTAATGTCGAAATCACTTCAAGAACGGAATAGACATTAACCAAATGATTTTCCTCTACTGTTTCCTGAAGAAATACACTTTCAGGAACTTCTTTTAGTTGCGATAACATACCAACTAAAGCTGAAAATAATAAAAACATCTGTGCGTTTGGAAAATATAGAATAGTCAGTGTCACTATTGCCATAGCTACAAGAGGAAAAAGAATACTTTCCCATTTAGCAGCAAGGAACTTTTCAGATAGCCTAAAAGCAATTAAGCCACTAATTATAATACCAATAGAGTATGCTGTATTAGAATATCCCCAGTAACTTTCCGTTTTATTTAATAACTCAGTTACAAAAACAAGTATAATGGAAGAAACCCAAATCGTATTTGAAAAAATTTCCAATAAATTTGCTGATACAAAAAGTCTTAATCTAGGATCTCTAGCAACTAACTTCCAACCTTTGAGCAAAATTTCAAGATTAGTTTCTGACTC
The DNA here is from genome assembly GCA_963515455.1 of Streptococcus mitis. Lineage (GTDB taxonomy): Bacteria > Bacillota > Bacilli > Lactobacillales > Streptococcaceae > Streptococcus > Streptococcus mitis_DN. The sequence continues at coordinate 3,920 of CAUPXP010000040.1, forward strand.
TAACACCTCCACTTCAGCGTTAGGAAGAAATAACATCAAAAAGCTAGAAATGATATAAAATATTAAAATGATAAACGTGGTAGGTAACAGATCAATTGTTGCAAATAAGAGTCCACCCAATCCCCAACCCACTAACTGAACAGCTTCACCAGTCATTGACAAGGCTGAATTAGCCTTACCCAAATCGGTCGCATAGCGTGGCACAATAGCATAGGAAACAGGTGCTGCAAAACCATCTAATATTGAAATTGCAACAACAAATAGATAGGTCACCAAAGGCGCTACTGATTGCATTAGTATAAACATCCCTACCAGTATCGCCAATAATATGGTCTTTCCAAATTGAGATAAAGATAAAACCCTATTTAGCGCTATCCTTTTAGTAACTAAAGGAACTAAAAGACTCGCAACAAAAGAGGATATCCCTATTAAAATGGGAACTAGTGACGTGGCAATTACTGATTTTGAAATAATGTATATGTTAGCAATGATTGTTACTCTAAAGAAAATATCTGCTAAATTTGCAAACAATTGAGAGACTAACAACTTGACAAATGAATTAGACATGTAGCGCTCCTATCTTAGTTGCCACCTTTGAAATTAAAATTTGATTTTTAATATTCTAGCATAAAATAACAGAAAATAAAAGCGAGGTTTTCACATGAAAAAACAAAAACTATTGCCTTTATTATTCCTAATTTTGGGAGGAATTATGATTATCGTTGTTGGCTAGTACTAAGAAATTAGTTACTAGAATACTTATATCTTCAATCGAAAAAAGTGATTGGAGAAAAAGTCTTAGCAATAAGAAAAACGCATCATATCAGGTATTGAAAACTTGATACTATGCGTTTTATTGTGAGAAGATTTACTTCATTTTTTCCTGAAATTGAGTTTTTGCCCAAGTCCTATCAAAATAAATGCTTTCTAAACTAGAAAAGTGAGAACACAAGCACGGCCAAGGCTGCACCGATAACAGGTCCCACAACAGGAATCCAGGCATAAGACCAATCTCCGTCTCCCTTATTTGAAATTGGAAGGATACTGTGCATGATACGAGGTCCAAGGTCACGCGCAGGGTTCAAGGCATAACCTGTTGTCCCACCTAGTGATAGACCGATACCGACAATCAAAGTTCCTACTGCAAAGGTTCCGATTCCTGCTTGAAGGTCATAAAGTCCCAAAGCAAAGATTGTCAATACCAATACAAAGGTGCCAAGGATTTCGCTGATCAAGTTTGATACAGTATCTTTGATGGCTGGTCCAGTACTGAAGGTTGCCAGGATATTTCCTGCATTTTCTTCTACCTCATAATGCGGTTTGAATTGCAACCAAACCAAAATCTGACCCAGCATAGCCCCTGCAAACTGGGCTAAGATATAAGGTAAAACGGAAGCCCAAGGCAAGCCACCTTTTAAAGCTACACCAATTGTCACAGCTGGGTTTAAATGAGCTGGACTGAGCTTGCCAGATACAAAGACAGCAACCGCAACTGCAATCCCCCAACCCATAGTAATCACAATCCAACCTGAGCTGTTGCTCTTGGTTTTCGGAAGAACCACACCAGCCACAACACCATTTCCTAGAAGAATCAGGATTAAAGTCCCCAAAAATTCTCCAAATAATTCATTCATCATCTTTCTGTCTCCATTAAAAAGAAGGGGCGGGCGACAAGGAGTCCTGCCCTCCACCTCTTTTATTTTTTTCTTAATTTTTTAATTCTGCTAAATCGTTGTTAGCGAGGGCTACTTCGACGTCCGCACGGTAGCCTGCTTTTTCTTCTTCTGACCAATCATAGAATCGTCCCATTTCATTCAAAACTGGCTCAACGATGCTATCCAAGCTATCACGCATAAAGAGCATATGGTTGGTACGACGAAGAAGGAAGTCAACTGGGCTAAGTGCCAACTCATTGCGCATTGCATAGTGAAGGGACAAGGTGTCTGCCAAGCTGAGTCCTGGTGCTTGTTCCAAGCTGTGAGCAAGAGCAAAGACCTTCGGTGCATTTGAACCATAAAGATTTGCTAGGTAATGGGCTTCCTTGCTATCCAAGCCACGTGACACTCCAAGTTGGGCAAAGGCTTCGATTTCTGAGTCCACATTTGCTGGGTTCAATTCTCCACCTGAAACAGGGTAAGTCTTAGAGTTGATGAGTTTAAAGCTGCGGTCAAATTCTGCTTTGAGGATGTCAACCACGCGCTCCATAGCTCCTTCAGCCATCTTACGGTAGTCTGTGATTTTACCACCAGCAAGGGTCAAGAGACCATTATCATCTCGGTCCAAGCTCGAACCACGTGAAACTGCAGATGGATCCAAATGTTTCTCAGAGGTACTGCTTTCAAGCTTGCTAACAGCAGCCTCTACATCTTCACGCGTTTTTTCTTTAGAGAGATAAGATTCAACAGTCGCAATCAAGTTGTTAAAGCTTTCATCACTGATGGTTCCGTTATTTCCTCCATTGTAGTCAGAAGCGCTATTGCCTGCGATCAATGGACGAAGACCTGCCCAGCTGCTTTCGATATCATCAATGGTAATGTTGGCTTCTGGGAAGCGGTTGTTGACAATGCCAAGTAGGTAATCTACATCTTCCTGAGTCACTTTTGGATGTTCCAAATCACCTGTGTAGTCTGTATCAGTTGTACCAAAGTAAGTCTTGTTTTCACGTGGGAGAACAAAGACCATGCGGCCATCACCCAAACCTGTGTCAAAGTAAACTGGCTGTGAAACCTTGATCTTGCTTGAGTCCACTACCAAGTGAACTCCCTTAGTTGGACGCATTTGTGAGAATTGTGTTCCCATATTAGACAAATTGCGCACCTTGTCGCTCCAAGGGCCTGTTGTGTTAATCACCAGACGGGCCTTGATTTCAAAGACTTGGTCTGTCAAGAGATCACGAGCTACAACACCTGTAATCTTGCCACTTTCGTCAAAGAGGAAGCCTTCTGCCTTAACGTGGTTAGCAATGAGGGCACCGTCTTGGTTGGCACGTTTGATATTTTCAATCACGAGACGCGCATCGTTGTTACGGAAGTCAAGGTAAACCCCACCTCCTACCAAACCTTCTTTCTTCAAGTTTGGCTGGCGTTCCAAGACTTGATCCTTGCTCAAGACCTTGTTTGCAGCTGGTGTATTGTTGACACCTGCCAAGAGGTCGTAAAGATCCATAGCTACTTTAAGACGGAAGAGGCTAAAGGTTGCTCCATCTTCATCGTAAACTGGTAAGAGCATTGGGTCTGGTTTTGGAATGTGAGGTGCAATTTGTTGTACCACTGCACGTTCAGAGACAGTATCTGAGACCACTTCTACGTCGAATTGTTTGAGGTAACGAAGACCTCCGTGAACCAATTTTGTTGAACGGCTGGATGTTCCTTCTGCGAAGTCCTGCATTTCAATCAAACCAGTCTCAAGACCGCTAGCTGCAGCCTGCAAGGCTACACCAGCCCCTGTGATTCCTCCCCCAATAATCAAGAGGTCCAGGGTGCGTTCCTGCATTTTTTTAATTGATAATTCACGTGTTTTCTTTGAAAATTCCATATTTACACACTTTCTAACTGAGTCGCTTTATTCTGCCAGTATTAGTCGTCTACTTCCGCAAAGACTTGGGTTGCTTTTACGGCCTTCTTCCAGCCCTTGTAGAGTTGTTCCTTGCGCGATTCGTTCATAGATGGCTCAAAGAGTTCTCCTGTCTCGTTCAAGAGTTTCAACTCATCCAAATCCTTCCAGTAGCCTACTGACAAACCTGCTAGGAAAGCTGCCCCCAAAGCTGTTGTTTCCAAGTTTTTGGCGCGTGCGATGTCGATTCCCAAAATATCAGCTTGGAACTGCATGAGGAAGTTGTTCATAGCTGCACCACCGTCTACTTTCAAGACTTGAATAGCTGTCTGCGCATCCACTTGCATGGTGTCGATGATGTCACGCACTTGATAAGCGATAGATTGCAAAGTTGCCTTAATAAAGTCTTCTTTACTTGTTCCACGAGTCAAACCAAAGACAGAACCGCGAGCATTTTGGTTCCAGTATGGAGCACCTAGACCTGTAAAGGCTGGAACAACATAAACTTCATCGTTGTTGTGAGAATCACGAGCGTATTTTTCAGATTCTGGTGAATTTTCAACCATTCGAAGACCGTCACGAAGCCACTGAATAGCACTTCCTGCGATGAAGATAGAACCTTCCAAGGCATAGTAAACCTTGCCGTTAATACCATAACCAATGGTTGTCAAGAGGTTATTTTCAGACAACTGCATTTCTTCACCAGTATTCATGATGATGAAAGAGCCTGTTCCATAAGTATTCTTGACCATACCAGGTTCAAAGGCCAACTGTCCAAAGAGGGCTGCTTGTTGGTCCCCAGCCATACCTGAGATTGGCACTTCTCCACCATAGAAATGGAATGGCGCTGTCTTACCGTAAATTTCAGAGTTAGAACGAACTTCTGGCAGCATAGCCTTCGGAATGTTGAGAATTTCCAAAATCTCATCATCCCATTTGAGTTCTTTAATGTTATAAAGCATGGTACGAGCTGCATTTGAGTAGTCGGTCACGTGAGCCGCACCGTCTGTCAATTTCCAAACCAACCAAGTATCGATAGTACCAAAGAGCAATTCTCCTTTTTCTGCTCGCTCTTGAGCGCCTTCTACATGGTCCAAAATCCAACGAACCTTGGTAGCAGAGAAGTAAGCATCGATGATCAAACCAGTCTTTTCATGGAATTTTTCCACATAACCTTGACTTTTTAGTTGTTCAGCCAAAGGTGCTGTCTGGCGTGACTGCCAAACGATTGCGTTGTAGATAGGAAGCCCTGTTTTTTTATCCCAGACGACAGTTGTTTCACGTTGGTTGGTAATTCCGATTGCTTCGATTTGATTTGGCTTGACACCACTTTCGATGAAAGCACCCGCAATAACTGACTGAACAGAGTTCCAAATTTCATTGGCATTGTGCTCAACCCAACCTGCCTGAGGGAAAATCTGAGTAAACTCTTTTTGACTCGAGCTAACTTTTTCTCCTTTTTTGTTGAAAATAATGGCACGAGAACTTGTAGTTCCCTGGTCAATGGCCATGATGTATTTTTCTTGTGACATGTGCTGTCCTCCTGATAAAGATCTTGAGGATGTTTCCTCTTTACACTAACTAGTATACAAAATAAAGCGTTTTCTTGTTCATCAACTTTTTTTAATTTTTAAAAAAATGTGAGGAGATTGTGTGAATTTCACAAAAAAGACCTGGAACTACCAAGCCTTTTAAGTGAATAATAACTGACGAATCCCTGCCAAATCTTCCAAATCCAAGTCGTTTTTTAAATAATAAACTGGTGTCTGTTCCTTCTTATGAATCGGGTTATTGGTAACCAGCAAATCATAATGCCGAGTACAATCATAGGCTTCAATGGTAATAAAACGATTGTATTCCAAATACCGTTTCAAAATGGCTGCCATCCTTGAAAAGACAAGAAAACCAGATGTCAAATCCAGACCAATACGCATATGCTGGCCACCATTTTCAGCCATATACTCTATCAACTGGAGCCATTCCCAGAGAATTTTCTTATCCAAATCCGTCCCCTGCTGAAAGGCAGGTAGAGCATGAAAAATCTCCTCTGCTGTCTCTTTAAAATCATGTTCCATCAGTAAATATGGATGACGATTCTCTAACTGATACTTGTAGCGATCCTGTAAAATATAACCCTTATAGAGATAGACTTGAGCACAAAGCTGGCTAAGTTCATAGGTGACATGGTCCTCTGTATAATCCCCCAGCAGCTCCTCCTTCTTCATTTCTTGAATCAATTGCGTCAGCAAATCTACCAACTGCCCTCCAAAACCAAGGATGTACTCCATAGTATGAAGAGGAAGAATGCGATGAGACAAGAGGAAAGAGAAGAATATCATCATCTCACCATCCTCAGTTCCGAGAGGGATGTGTTGTCCAGCGAAAAAGGACGGAGCCTTTCTCAGCAAACGAAGGTAGAAGATATTGTCAAAATACCCTCGCATTTTTTCTTCTATGACTTGAAACTGACAGGCGTTGACCCGAAGACGTTGTTGACTGATGTGACTCCACAAAACCAAGTCCAATTTCTGCCCCGAAGACAAGCTTGCACCGCAGATTTCTTCTAGTGTAGCAATTTCCTGCCTTCTCTCTGGTTTCTGCATGTGACCTTCCCATTCCTGACTCGACCAAACCTTGCGGAAAAGACAGAAATAGAAATAGCGAATCTGATGCTCTGGACCTCGCCAACGTCCATTCTGGATGGATAAATCAAATTCTGACAAAATCTGATTTAAGCTAGCTAAGTGACGACCAAGCGTAGCCTCGCTAATCATCAATTCTTGAGCCAGCTGATGGGCTAAAAACTGTTGGCGGTAGAGAAGATAAACCAAAATCTGGTATTTAACAGCATTCTCCAAAAACAGGCTCCGAATCTCTCTCCCCTTGGTAGCTGCACCGATTGACAGACGCAGATTTTCATCTTCTAAGTGAATAGTCAGCTCTAAGCCACTATCCAAAGCCTTTTCATTAAGCAGGGTGACATATTTGGTTAGAGTTGCTTTTGAAAATCCTGTTTCCTCCATTACTGCCTTGACGGTCGTCTGAGACTCTTGTAATAGAAAGGAAAGGATTGAAAATTGGCCAGATTCAGCCTTTTCCATCAAATCTCCTAAATACATTTGTTACCCCTTTCATTTTCTACCTTAAGCATAGCATAAATCTTACAAATGCTGAAATAATCTGTTTCTCTTTTTATTTTCCTGCTGATTTCATGGTCCATTATCCTGAAAATCAGCAAACACACGACTCCCTCTTTGGGCATTTTTATGCTAAAATAGTAGCTATGGATAAAATTATTAAAACTATA
>CAUPXP010000041.1:0-10468 GCA_963515455.1 Streptococcus mitis
TTTTGAGCAACCTGCGGCTAGTTTCCTAGTTTGCTCTTTGATTTTCATTGAGTATAAATAAATACTCCAAAGCCTGCAAAAATCTCAAATATCCTCCTACAATTTGATATAATAGAGAGAAGAACTCGATTGAAGGAGGAAATGATGTCGGTTTTAGTAAAAGAAGTGATTGAAAAGCTTAGACTAGACATTGTCTATGGCGAACCAGAATTGCTTGAAAAGGAAATCAATACAGCGGATATTACGCGACCTGGTCTTGAAATGACGGGCTATTTTGACTACTACACGCCAGAGCGGATCCAGCTCTTGGGAATGAAGGAGTGGTCCTATCTGGTTGGTATGCCTTCCAACAGCCGTTATGAAGTTTTGAAAAAAATGTTTCTACCTGAAACACCTGCGGTCATTGTTGCCCGTGGTTTGGTGGTTCCAGAGGAGATGTTAAAGGCAGCCAGAGAATGTAAGATTGCCATTTTAACCAGCCGTACGGCTACCAGTCGTTTGTCTGGAGAGTTATCTAGCTATCTGGATTCTCGTTTGGCAGAACGTACCAGTGTGCACGGTGTCTTGATGGATATCTATGGAATGGGCGTCTTGATTCAGGGAGATAGTGGAATCGGTAAGAGTGAGACAGGTCTTGAGCTTGTCAAACGTGGTCACCGTTTGGTAGCAGATGACCGTGTCGATATCTTTGCCAAGGATGAGATTACTCTCTGGGGTGAACCAGCTGAAATTTTGAAACACTTGATTGAAATTCGTGGGGTTGGGATTATCGATGTTATGAGTCTCTACGGTGCCAGTGCTGTCAAGGATTCTTCACAGGTTCAGCTTGCTGTCTATTTGGAAAATTACGACACGCATAAAACTTTTGATCGTCTTGGCAACAATCCAGAGGAACTAGAAATTTCTGGCGTAGCCATTCCTCGTATCCGTATTCCAGTTAAAACAGGTCGTAATATTTCTGTCGTGATTGAGGCAGCTGCCATGAATTATCGTGCCAAGGAAATGGGCTTTGATGCGACCCGTTTGTTCGAAGAACGGCTAACAAGTCTCATCGCTCGAAATGAGGTGCCTAATGCTTGATCCAATTGCTATTCAACTAGGCCCTCTAGCCATTCGTTGGTATGCCTTGTGTATTGTGACAGGCTTAATTCTTGCGGTTTATTTGACCATGAAAGAAGCGCCTAGAAAGAAGATCATACCAGACGATATTTTAGATTTTATCTTGATAGCCTTTCCCTTGGCTATTTTAGGAGCTCGTCTCTACTATGTTATTTTCCGTTTGGATTATTATAGTCAGAACTTGGGAGAAATTTTTGCCATTTGGAATGGTGGTTTGGCCATCTACGGTGGTTTGATAACTGGTGCCCTTGTACTCTATATCTTTGCTGATCGCAAACTCATCAATACTTGGGATTTTCTAGATATTGCGGCGCCTAGCGTCATGATTGCTCAAAGTTTGGGACGCTGGGGCAATTTCTTTAACCAAGAAGCCTATGGTGCAGCAGTGGATAATCTGGATTATCTACCTGGCTTTATTCGTGACCAGATGTATATTGATGGGAGCTACCGTCAACCGACCTTCCTTTATGAGTCTCTATGGAATCTACTTGGTTTTGCCTTGATTTTGATATTGAGACGAAAATGGAAGAATCTCAGACGAGGTCATATCACTGCTTTCTACTTGATTTGGTATGGTTTCGGTCGTATGGTCATCGAAGGCATGCGAACAGATAGCCTCATGTTCTTTGGTCTTCGAGTATCTCAGTGGCTATCAGTTGTCCTTATCGGACTGGGTATTTTTATCATTCTTTACCAAAATCGAAAGAAGGCCCCTTACTATATTACAGAGGAGGAAAACTAAATGTTAGAAGTTGCATATATTCTTGTTGCCCTAGCTTTGATTGTCTTTTTAGTCTATCTAATCATTACTGTACAAAAGCTTGGACGTGTTATCGATGAAACAGAGAAGACGATTAAAACCTTGACTTCAGATGTGGATGTGACCTTGCATCATACCAATGAGTTGCTGGCTAAGGTCAATGTCTTGGCAGATGATATCAATGTCAAGGTGGCAACGATTGATCCACTCTTTAGTGCTGTTGCAGATTTATCTCTATCTGTTTCAGACCTCAATGACCATGCGCGTGTCTTGAGCAAGAAAGCTTCATCAGCTGGTTCAAAAACACTCAAGACTGGGGCAAGTTTATCAGCTCTTCGTCTTGCAAGTAAATTTTTAAAAAAATAAAAAAGGAGAATCCTTATGGGTAAACTATCCTCAATCCTTTTAGGAACTGTTTCAGGTGCAGCTCTTGCCTTGTTTTTAACAAGCGACAAGGGCAAACAAGTTTGCAGTCAGGCTCAAGATTTTCTGGATGATTTGAGAGAAGATCCAGAGTATGCCAAGGAGCAGGTCTGTGAAAAACTGACAGAAGTTAAGGAGCAGGCTACAGATTTTGTTCTGAAAACCAAAGAACAGGTTGAGTCAGGTGAAATCACTGTGGACAGTGTCCTTGCTCAAGCTAAATCCTATGCTTTTCAAGCGACAGAAGCATCAAAAGATCGATTCAATAATCTTAAGGAGCAGTGGCAAGAAAAGGCCGAAACTCTTGATGAATCAGAAGAGATTGTGATTGATATCAAAGAAGAAAAAATCTAGATTTGATAAGACTGGGCAAAAACTCAATTTTAGGAGAAAATGAAGTAGATCTTCCCACAATCAAACGCATAGTATCAAGGTTTTTCAAGACTTGATATTATGCGTTTTTTGATTTTAATACTCTTCAAAAATCTCTTCGAACCACGTCAACGTCGCCTTGCCGTACTCAAGTATAGCCTGCGGCTAGTTTCCTAGTTTGCTCTTTGATTTTTATTGAGTATAAAGACTTTTCGACAAACCTTTTTTAAAACATATGAGTGTTATGATTTTTTATGGTATAATGGCAGTGTTGGAAGTAAAATATTTACATTTTTTTATATTTTACTGATATTTTATTAATATTAATCGATCCATTTTTCTATGATTAGAAATCAATGTGATAGTTTATGATAAAGTAGAGGAAAAGCTCTAAAATTTTAGTCAAGAAACGATCTAGTATTCTGTTAAGGGAAAATAGTAGAACCCTCTATTTTGTAAAAAATAGCTAGAAAGAAAGTTGGTAAAATGAAAGATATTTTTAATAAACGTCAACGTTTTTCGATTCGAAAGTTTTCTGTTGGAGTGGCTTCTGTATTAATAGGAATTGCCTTGTTTACACCATCCCAGGGAGTGCTTGCTTCTACGGAAAATTCTCTACCTTCTGTGGAGAAAAGAGAAGAAGTGCAACCTATACCAGATAATCAAAATAATCCTTCTTCTGAGTTAGATACCAGAGATGTTCCAATAGGATCTACAAGGACTACAGAACTCGGTACAACTGGGAATAAGGAAAATAATAGCTTGACCACAAGGGATTTCGTAGCGGGTGAAGACAGATCAAGCACTCCAGCGGTGAGAGCAGCATCAAATCCTTCCGAGGTTAAAAAGTATGAATTAACTGATGAGTACGCTAAGCAAATAAAAGCAGGAGTAATCGGTTCAGAAGGTAATAAGCTTGATAGTTTATTGTTAAACGGCCCTAAGTTAAGTCCAGAAGCTTATACAGATAATGACTACTTGAAGGATAAAGAAGAACTTTATATTTATGAAAAAGACGGGAAAAAGTATGTAGGCTATAATAGTCATCCTATGTTAGAAGATACTGATGGTGATGGTATTATTGACAGTAACGAAAAGCCAGATGAAAAATTAAAATGGAATGTCAGTGAGCGCGATATGATTATGTTCATGGAATTGTCCTACCGTGATGATAATTATATTGATAGAGTGCTGGATCATAAGAGACCCTTAACAGAGTCAGAGTTGTATAAAAAGAATGGTGACAGTAGACCACGTTATGAGTATATGATGATGAATAAGGAATTGGGGCCTTATTGGGAGAGGAAGAAAAGTTATCATACCTCCAGTGGACTAGATGCTGTCTTGTATGAAACGAAGAGTGATTTCTTATATTTACCAAATGGGACTGCTCAAGTGTTAGCCTTTCGTGGAACAAGTGATGCCAAAGATATAGGAGCTGATGTAACACTTGGATTAGGAAGCAATCCTCAACAAGGGATCGATGCAGAAAATATCATGCGTGAACTGGCTAAAGATAAGAGTATCACCAATCTTTATTTGACAGGTCATTCTTTAGGAGGATATTTAGTACAACGGGCAATGGTTGAAGCTTATCAGCTGGCATATTCTGACAGCAGAGTCATGTCTCCTAAAGAGCAGTTGGCTTATAGAAATTTTTATAATAATGTATTAAAAAAAGGAACAACATTTAATGCCCCAAAAGTAGTGACGAGTTTGGTTTCTGGTCGTGAATTTTGGCAAAAAGGTTTAGATAGCAAAAAAATAGCTAAGTCTGGTAAAATGACTCATTATATTGTTGATAATGATTCGACGATAAGAAAAGGCGTCAGCAATGATAGTGATGTTGTGATAAATGTTGGAACAACAAGAGGAGGTCATAGTTCTCGTTCCTATTTTGAAGCCGATATGATTAATAGAAGACCAGAATTTATATCTGGGAAACGCATTTCTTTAGATGCAACTGGATATCAAAATCCAAAACTTACAACTATTAAATCTGTAGAAAAAGTTGGAGAAACTACTGTATATAGTAAACGCGGAGATGACATCATTAAGTCAATAACTGTGAGTATGAGAAATTCTGATACAGGACAGATTACTAACAATACAATTGATGAAATGTTCAAGAAAGATGGCGCCAAGTCTACAGTTGTCGTTACCCAACTTGAGCCAAGTGTACGTTATGAAAAAGATGCCACAAGGGCTAAAGAAGGAGCAAAAGTCACAGTATCTGGTACTCCAGGTACTAGTACAGTAACTACAACTTATAGTGTAAATCCTAACACTGGAGATCTGATTGCACATGTAGGAGAGCCAGTAGTTCAGCAACCGGCAATAGAAACAGTTGTCAAAGTCGCAGCCAAGGATGAAGTAGAATACATTAAAAAAGGAGACGACGTTGTTAAGAAGACAACAAGTTACACAGTAAACTCAAAAACCGGCAGTCTTACTTCGACTGAGAAGGAAGAAGTAGTCAATAGAGGTGGCGCGAGGGATATAGTTGAGTATAATTCAGTTGAACCCAAACCAGTTTATTTAAAAGATGTGAACAGTCCAAAAGGTACGAATACCGTTCAATTTCCAGGGAAAGCAGGAAAAACTAAAGTCACCACAACCTATAGCGTAAATCCAGTAAATGGAACCCTAACTCCATCAAAAAGCAAACCAGAAGTCGTAACTATACCAATAGCTAGAGTTGTAAAAGTGGGAGCGAAAGATAAAGTAGAAGTAGAGACAATCCCATCCCCAGTAAAATACGAAAAAGATATTAGTCGAGAAAAAGGCCAAGACAATATTACTGTTGCAGGAAAAGACGGAAGTAAAACAACAACAACGACTTATACAGTAAATCCAAACAATGGAGAAGCTATTGCACATGTAGGAAATCCAGTAATAGTAAATCCAACAGAAACAATAGTTAAAGTTGCAGCGAAGGACAAAGTAGTAGAAACCCCGATTGAACCTGAAGTAGAATACGTTAAAGATGTTGAAGAAAACTTCGGTGCAACATCTCAGCGTACTGAGGGTAAAAAAGGTAAAACAGTTACTACAACTACTTACGATGTAGATCCAAAGGACGGTCATATCACAGAGCACGTTGGCAACCCAGTGGTCACCCCAGCTGGTAAAACAATCGTTAAGGTTGGGGCTAAAACTAAGGTTGAGCGTAGCAAGGATGACCAAGGTCGTGAAGTTATCAACACTACAACTTATGAAGTTGATTCAAAGACCGGTAAGGTGACTCCAACAACAGTAACTACTTACGGAACAAGGAAAGAAGCAACGGTTGAGAAGAAGGTAGTACCATCTCCAGTAGTTTACGAAAAAGATGATACAAAAGAAAAAGGTACTGAAGCAATCACTGTTAAAGGTGAAGATGGTGAAGATACAATCACAACAACGTACAAAGTAAATCCAACAACAGGGGAAATTACCCCAAGTGTAGGAAAACCAGTTCGTACGAAAGAACCAACTAATACGATCGTTAAAGTTCCAGCTAAGGATAAAGTAGACGTAGAAACAATCCCATCTCCAGTAAAATACGAAAAAGATACTAGTCGCGAAAAAGGTCAAGATAATATTACTGTCCCAGGAAAAGCTGGAAGTAAGACCACCACAACGACCTACACAGTAAATCCAAATAATGGGGAAGTTACTCCAAATGTAGGAGAGCCGGTAATAGTAAAACCAACGGATACAATTATCAAAGTAGCAGCAAAAGATAAAGTAGTATACTCTAAAGATGGGGATAACATTGTCAAAGAAGTTACTACATATATAGTAAATCCAACCAATGGAAACATCACAGGGCATACAACAAAAGAAACGTTTAAAGAAAACGGATTGAAGGATAAAGTAGAAGTAGAAACAATCCCATCTCCAGTAAAATACGAAAAAGATACTAGTCGCGAAAAAGGTCAAGATAATATTACTGTCCCAGGAAAAGCTGGAAGTAAGACCACCACAACGACTTACACATTAAATCCAAACAGTGGAGAAGCTATTGCACATGTAGGAGAGCCAGTAATAGTAAATCCAACAACTACTATCGTTAAAGTAGCAGCGAAAGATAAAGTAGTAACTTCTAAAGATGGAAATAACATTGTGAAGACAGCAACTTCATATACAGTAAATCCAGATAATGGAAACATAATAGAGCATACAACAAAAGAAACATTTAAAGAAAATGGATTGAAAGATAAAGTAGAAGTAGAAACAATCCCATCCCCAGTAAAATACGAAAAAGATGCTAGTCGTGATAGAGGTCAAGAAAATATTACTGTTGCAGGAAAAGACGGAAGTAAGACCACCACAACGACTTACACAGTAAATCCAGACAATGGGGAAGTTACTCCAAATGAAGGAAATCCAGTCATAGTAAATCCAAAAGAAACAATCGTTAAAGTCGCGGCTAAGGATAAAGTGGTAGAAACACCAATTGACCCCGCAGTGGTTTATGAAAAAGATGACACTCGTGACTTTGGTACACCAGATGAGCGTACTGAGGGTGAAAAAGGTAAAACAGTGACTACAACCACTTATGATGTGGATTCAAATGACGGTCATATCACAGAGCATCTTGATACAGTGGTCACCCCAGCTGGTAAAACAATAGTTAAGGTTGGGGCTAAAACTAAGGTTGAACGTAATAAGGATGACCAAGGTCGTGAAGTTATCAACACTACAACTTATGAAGTTGATTCAAAGACCGGTAAGGTAACTCCTACAACAGTGACTACTTACGGAACAAGGAAAGAACCAACGATTGAGAAGAGGGTAGTACCATCTCCAGTAAAATACGAAAAAGATGATACGAAAGAAAAAGGTACTGAGGCAACTACAGTTAAAGGTGAGGACGGTGAAGATAGTATCACAACCACTTACACTGTGGATCCTAATACTGGTAAGATTACGGCAACTGAAGGTCAACCAGTTCGTACGAAAGAACCAACTAATACGATTGTTAAAGTTCCAGCTAAGGATAAAGTAGTATATTCTAAGGATGGAGATCATGTTGTTAAGACAGTAACTACTTATAGAGTTGAACCAAATACAGGAAATATTACTGAGGATATAAGTGTTCTAATTTCTAATGAACATATTTTAGAATCAGCTAAATTGGATACACCTGCACTTCTTATCACTAAATGGGTTGATGAGAATGATAATGATCTAAAACCAGCGGCTGTCAAAGAACCAGCTACACTAGGTGGTGCTAACGAGGCATTAGAAGCGGGTGAAATCGAAGAATATGTCTTTTTAAGAACAGAAAAAGATGAAGAAAAGCATACTGTTAAACACATCTTCAAAAAAGTTTCATCTAATAGATTAATAGGAATTAGTAACCATGAATCTAGTAACCATGAATCTAGTAACCAAGAATCTAATAATCATGAAACTAGTAATCATGAAACTAGTAACTATGAAACTAGTAATCATGAATCTAGTAACCAAGAATCTAATAATCATGAAACTAGTAATCATGAAACTAGTAACTATGAAACTAGTAATCATGAATCTAATAACTATGAATCTAGTAACCAAGAATCTAATAACCCTCAACCAGTACAATCTGATAATACAGAACGTGAATCTGAGAAAGTTACCCCAAGTGGACAAGTGGGGGAAACAGCGAACAATACAACAATAAAATCAAATGATTCTCAAAATGTATTGCCAAATACAGGAATAGAATCGAATGCGACTCTTGCATCTCTAGGACTTCTTGGCATGTTAAGCGGTATCGGGCTTGCATTTGGAAAGAAAAGAAGACTAAAATAAAAATTTAGTCAAATATGAACGAATCATTGTTAAGTGGACAATGAATACAAAAAATCAAGAAACGGCCTTGTTCCTCATTTCAAGAGGTGCAAGGCTGTTGTTGTATTCTCGAAAAAGTAGGTATCACTATTCGTACTAAGATATATAGTAGATTGAAATAAAATGTGTACAAATCAATTAAGGGATTTAGAGCAATTTCTAAACATGAATTAGAAGCTGTATTGTACTATTATAGATTCCATGTACTATATCTAAAAAATTGTGGTACTTCAACTCTGAATTCTTGGTTTTAAAGTGCCAAAAGAAGTTTTCAATATGTTCGTTATGAATGCATTTACCAATCTGAGATATAGAGTATGTGATCTGAAATAGTGTAGATATCATTCAATATTTTTGAGACGGATGTTCTACTAGATTCAACGACTATGAATCAGCTACTATGATATGTGAGAATAGGGATTGATTAATTTATAGATGATATAACAATATTGTATAAAATTATATATTTTGAACTGTTTGGAATTTATTTTATCAAATTGTTGTTCTTTTTACTTGGCAATTGAATGATAATTTTGTATACTGTTAGTAAGAGTAGTTGAATTTTCAACTTGAAATGAGTCGGAGTAGAGACGTTAAACCTACTTCCAGAAGTCGGAATGGAGACTGAAAACCCATATCCAGTGCAGAAGGAAACTGTGAAAAACCAAAGGAGGTTGATTTTTCATCCTCCTTTTTTGAGGTGATGCTATGGTAGAACAATCATTTAAAGAAAGAGTACGATTAAAGTTGATGAACTGTGCAGTGTTATACTATGAGCTGTTAGTTCAGAAAGATTATCTTATTTTCTCTAGGGAATTTAAATATCAGAAATATTATATCGTTTCTGCTTTTGAGGATAATTTTTTGCATTTAACAGGAGTTCACACAAACTTGCAAGCAAAAAATTTTTTTGAAAAATGTTATCAAAAGACTTTAGAGGATGGTGACTTTGAAATCAATGATAAGAGCCAAAAAGGTTCTGTTCGTAGGAAGATGAGTGTCTTAGAGAATGCTATTCAAATATTTTCATCAGAAGCAATTGTTGTGGAAGAGAATTTTAATAAAAATAGGATTTCTTGTTCTTTCGCTTCTTCAGATAAAGTTTGTACAATTGGTTTTACAAAGACGAAATTAGCCAAACCACAAACGATATTGAAGGGGTATCAATTACATGATGAAGTGAAAGTTGATCTTATTTTATCTAGAAATAAAGGTGAAACAGATTTTCAGACAGTTGTGTATAATACCTTGGATATGACTTTAGAGGAATGTATGGAATTAATCAAAACAAAATGATATGGGTGTGATGAGACAGTAGAATGATTTCTATTGTCTCTTTTTTATGGAATAAGGAGGAAGAAGATGAGAATACATGATTTCAATAATCGAATCGAAGAGATTAAAAAAGATGTGTTAGAAAGTCCTCAAGAATATATAAAACTTCTAGAGGTTATTGGTAATAATCATTGGTAGTTCTATAGAATATTGAAATAAGATGTGTACAAATCGATTAAGGGATTTAGAGCAATTTCTAAATATGAATTAGAAGCTGTATTGTACTATTATAGATTCGATGCACTACATCTAAAAAATTGTGTTATTTCAACTCCGAATTCTCAGTTTTAAAGTGCCAAAAGAAGTTCTCGATATGTTCGTTATGAATGCATTTACCAATCTGATATATAGAGTAGTATGTTATATGAAGTTGCGTAGATATCATTCAATATTTTTGATACGGATTTTCTACTAGATTCAACGGCTATGAATTAACTACTATGATATGTGAGAATAGGGATTGATTAATTCATAAGATAACATAACAACATTTCATAAAATTAAATATTTTGAACTGTTTGATATAAAAACTGGTTTATATTTGATTAAAAATAGTAAAACTGGTATAATTGAGCTGTGATAGCTGTGATAGCTGTGATAGCTGTGATAGCTGTGATAGCTGTGATAGCTGTGATA
>CAUPXP010000042.1:0-10288 GCA_963515455.1 Streptococcus mitis
AGAAAATCCGTTTGACCAGTGCAGTCAGCATTCTCTCAAGTATGGATCCGATTCGTTTGTTCCAACAATATGCCACTATCGATGCTTTGTCAAATGGCCGAGCGGAGATTATGGCCGGAAGGGGTTCTTTCACGGAATCTTTCTCCTTGTTTGGCTATGATTTGAAAGACTACGAAGCCCTCTTTGATGAGAAATTAGACTTGCTTCAGTTAGTCAATGAAAAGAGCAAGCTAGACTGGCAAGGTCGCTTGACCCAAACAATCTCTGGAAAAGAAGTTTATCCTCGTCCAGTTCAGGACAAATTACCCTTGTGGATAGCGACAGGTGGTCATGTCGAATCAACAGTGAAGATTGCTCAGGCCGGTTTACCGATTGTCTATGCCATTATTGGTGGTAACCCTCGTTATTTTAAACAGTTGATTCAGGCCTATCGTGAGATTGGGAGCGAAGCGGGCCATGCCAGTCATGAACTAAAGGTTGGAGCCCATTCTTGGGGTTGGATTGCTGAGGATGGCGAGCAGGCTGTGAAAGATTATTTCCATCCGACTAAGCAAGTAGTGGATGCTATTTCCAAAGATCGTCCGCACCGGCAGGAATTACGTTATGAGCAATATTTGGAACAGGTAGGGCCAAATGGCGCCATGTTTGTGGGCAATCCAGATCAGGTGGCAGAAAAATTGATTCGCATGATTGAGGATTTAGGGTTGTAACGCTTCATGCTCCATCTACCGCTTGGTTCTATGCTTCATGATCAAGTTCTAAGAGCTATTGAACTCTTCGGAACACAAGTAGCACCCAGAGTCCGGGCTTACTTTGCCATGAAAGAGGTTTAATAAAAAACCTAATCGAGTTTATTAGGACAACAAATATTGTACAAAAATCAATCCCCCGAGCTATAATGCTTGGGGGATTGTTCTATAGGAGGGCTAGTTTAGTTCTCTTTTTTGTTTTTTAGCAAGAACCCGAGACCTAGAAGGGCAAGGAGGTTGATTCCTGCCAACAGGAGTTTGTTATCGTTGAGCTTAGTTATATCTAGCTATGCAAAGGTTATACAGTAGCAGTTTTAGCTAATCCATTCACCGTTTTCATTGACCAAATAGCCTTCAACTCTTGTATTAACTGCAAGTTTACCTGATGAATCAACATAGTACCATTTGCCAGAAACTTCAAACCATTGATTTTCTTTCATAGCTCCTGATGGATCTAGATAGTACCAAGTATCTCCATCCTTAACCCAACCGGTTGACATAGAACCGTTACTATTTAGGAAGTACCAAACATTACCATCTTTCACCCAGCCAGTTGACATAGAGCCATCATCTTTTAGATAATACCAAGTATCTCCATCTTTTATCCAACCAGTAGCTAGAGAACCGTCTGCTTTATGGAAATACCAGATGCCATTTTCTTGTTTCCAACTAGCTTTAGTTGTCTGATTTGGAGTTTCTGGTTTTTTATTTGTATAAGCTGGGGTGTAGGAAGTTACAATAGCTTGTGTAGAAGTAGCTGGAAGTGATTGAGTATTATTGTCCTTATGTGGTTGTGAAGCTTGTGAATCAGTTGTAGCTTGGCTAGGTTTATTTTCCGCATCAGCTACTTTTGCATCCGGTTTAGTAGAATCAGGTCTAGCTTGTGGAGCTGGATCTTGATGTTCAGGTTTGTCTACTCGGTTTGACATATTGTCTTGACCGTTATTTTGACCGTGTTCTTGTTTTAAGCTAGAAAGGTCAAATTCTGGTTTTTCTTCCACAGCTGGGGCAACAATGGCACCGCCTTGAGCGATTCGAAGAACAGTAGCTGTAAGGGCGTTTAATTTCAAGCCTTTTTCAGTCCATTCAAGTCCTTTCGGGTTGGCAATTCCGACTGGTCCTGCTTGGTTTTCATCTGCTAAAACTTCAGCATTTCTGAGGTGGGCAAAGGCAGTTCCCAAATTAAATTCGCGAGCTTTTTCATCCGCATTGACAAAGACTGCATAGATATCCCCATTTGGAGCAGTAATTTGGTAGCCAATTACTACATCCTCTTTTTCTACACCATTTTGACCTGGGACAGTGATGAGGTGGACACGGTCTTTGATATCTTGGAGACTCTTAAGTCGGAAGGCATCTGTAGATTGACGAAGGGCAATCAACCCTTTCATATAGTCACGGCTCTTGACATTTTCAGGATATGCTTTTCCATCTGTAGCCTTAGTCCAGTCAAACTTGTTAATAGCATCACTCGAATCGTAAGAGTCATGGATGAAGTAAGGATAGTCAAATGGATTGCCGTCCTTATCACGCAACAAGTGAGATTTGTTTGGTTGTTTGTCCTCTGCTACTGGAGTCTTGTAGGCTGGATCACGGAATTGTTTGGTACGTCCGTATTCCTGACCAGAGTGGATAAATGGAGTTCCTTGAGCTGTCAAGACCATGAGATTTCCAAGTCGCAAACGACGGTGGATTTCAGAATAGTTCTCAGCTTTGCTTGGATCTTTTTTGATAGATTGGGCGATGATGTCAAAGAGGGTCAAGTTATCATGGGCTGCGATGTATTGGATGACATCTCCAGGGCTGTCAGCTTCAAAGTTGGTTGGTTGAGCAATGAGATTTTTGAAGATGGTGTTGATATCACGCTTGCCACCTGTGATAAAGGCAGGTTGACCTTCGTTTGGATAACCAGACTTGAGGTTGTTACGGATGTCATCTGAAAAGACTGCTACAGTATCGGTATGCTTCATCCAATCTTGGTCAGCAGCTTTAGTAGGCATATTTTCATCACCAGCATAGGTTCTCCAACCTTCACCCAGCATAATTAGATTTGGATTGAGGGCGCGTGCAGCCTTGTAAGCTTCTTCTATAGAAGCGGCATCATGGTCTCCCATCATATCGAAACGGAATCCATCAACTTTGTAGGTATCAACTAGATACTTGATAGAATCAACTAGGAGGCGTTTGGTCATATAGTGAGTTGTCCCCAAACGTCCACCACCAAAGCTAGTTCGAGGTGTTCCATCGGCATCCATAAAGTGATAGTAGTTTGGCTCTAGGTCTTCAAAGATATCGACTTTGGCTGTGTGGTTATAAACGACATCAAGGATGGCTCCCATGCCACGTTTGTGGATTTCGTTGATGAGGTTTTTAAATTCTGCGATTCGTTTTTCTGGATTTTTAGGATCGCTTGAGTACATACCAGTCAAGGAGAAGTAGTTTTGAGGGTCATATCCCCAGTTGTAGTTGCTGTTGCTTGAAGCATAGTCAGACAAGCGTTCATGGTTTTTCAATTCATTGACAAAGTAGTAAGACAAGACTGGAAGGAGCTGGATGTGGGTCACCCCCAAGTCTTTGAGATAGTCTAGTTTTTCAATGAAGGCTTCAAAGGTACCAAATGGTTTGGTCAAGTCTTTTGCAATGGCAGGATCTGAAGTGAAGTCGCGCACATGAGCTTCGTAGATAACGGCATCTTCACGAGTTTTGAAGTTGTGAATCTTACCATAGGTCAAGTCTTGAGGTCCTAGTTTAGCTGGATCTACAAAGGCAGCTTTAGCCACTTTATGGGCATCGTCAATCTTAGCATCGTCACTATTCCAAGCGGCGAGGGATTTAGCGTAAGGATCGAGTGCAAGAACAGTTTTACCTTGACGCTCGATTTGGTATTGATAATAGTATCCAGTGAAATCTGTGATTCCGAGTTTGTTTGTGCTATCTAGAGTTTGTTTCCAAGTTCCTCTTTCTCCTTTTTCAAGAGCGACAGTTCCAACCACTTTTTCAGGGTCATTCTTGTCGTAGACAACGACAGAAACCTTATCAGCACTTGGTGACCAAAGGGTTAAATCAACTTGTTTTCCTTCTTCTTTGAGGTCAGCTCCAAGTTTGCCATCATAGCTGTATGTCTCATCTTTAAGGCGCCAGCTTGTTTTGGTAGTGAATTGGTCGGAATTGTAGCTAACAGTATAGGGATGTTTTGTGTCAGAGAAATCTCCGCTGTAGGTCACTTTCTTACCAGCTTCATCGATTGCAACATCGGTAATAGTTACCTTGTTTCCTAGGTGATTAGTGATGTTGGAGTGTTTGAGGATATCTTCTTTTTTGGCACCAACTAGTGTTGAAAAACTACTTTCAATGCTAGAAGTGCCTACGTGTTGGGCTCCTGTCATACGGATATCATGGACATAGTATGGATTTGTGTAAATCGATTCGTCATCGTCTTTTAGAAAAATTTGGCTATGATTTTTCAAATCTGTGAACTTATAATCTTCTTTACGGATTTTCACGTCGTCTCCTTGTTTGCTCTCATCTAGTAATAAAAAGCCAAATTCTTTGGCGGCATCCTTAAGAGGGATGTCGATATAGCGACCATATTTGCCTGTAGCCGTAAAGTCTGTTCCGTCAGGCCATTGAGCGCTACTTGGATTTTTCACATCTCCCCAGTACCAGAGAGATTTCTTGTCATAGTTGCCATCCGTGCGGTAGTAGTTGACGCGAACAGTTCCTGCAGGTTGTGGTTCGTAAGAGAAAACCTTATAATCTTGGTCCAACCAAGCCTCGTTCATTTTTGGAACTAGTTTTTCTACAGATTTATCGCCGGTTAGATTTTTTCCAGCTGTATTGTTGATGAGGAAGCTAATTTTCTTGGCTTGTTCTCCCTTTAATTTGACATCTAGGTAGTAGCCGTAGTCATCTTTCTTGGCATCCTTGAAGGACAAGGCTCCGTTAGGCCAATTTTCAGAAGGCTTTTCAACATCATCCCAAGTCCATAGTCCTTGAGCATCCTTGTTTTCTTCAGGAAGTTTTTTGACATGGATACGGAAGTAGTTGTCTTCGATTGGCTCTTCTGCCTTAGTTTCAGTTGCTACTGGACTAGTAGAAGTAGTTGGCTCACTTGAACGATCTTGTCCAGTTTGTGGTGCTGAATCGGCTGGGCTTGCAACAGGAGTTGTTGGCTCTGTTGCAGGTTTTTCTTCTGTTTTCTTTAGGGAAGCGTTTGCATTTACGGGTGAAGAAAAATCGCTTTCGTTCTTGCCAGCGATGTTTGTTGCATCAGTAAGAGGTTGAGTAAGGGAGGTTGTATTTCTGTTGCTGGGTTCGTTAGTGGTTGGTGTACTTTCGTTGGCTGAGATAGTTGACGTAGCCATAGCAAGTAGGACAAGGCTTGCGCCGATAAGGACAGAACCAGTTCCATTTTTGAGGGAACGGATGCTGTAGACCATTTTTTTCTCAGTTTGAGATGGTGTTTTTCTCATAATGATTCTCCAATCAATAAATTTCTATATCAGTATAGCATGTAGTAAAACAATATGCAAGCGTTTTCTTTTATTTGTCAAAGAAATTCTTACTTTTGAGAAGTTTTCCGTATTATTTTATATATCAGTATAAATAATGGAAATAATACTCAATGAAAATCAAAGAGCAAACTAGGAAACTAGCCGCAGGCTGTACTTGAGTACGGCAAGGCGACGTTGACGTGGTTTGAAGAGATTTTCGAAGAGTATAAAAATGTCACATAAGCCAAGCCGTATTATTAGGAAGATGATGTGTTTTCAGCTATTTTTATTCAGAAATTGCTCTCTAATATTTCTTTAAAAAGTTCATCTAGCGAAACTATAAATAGGAAGAGAAAAAGCTAGCGCTTCTCAAGTTTTATCTAGTTTCCAAACTATAGTATTTACTGGAAATCTAAAGAAAATATCAGAAAAATTCAGCAAACGTTTTCTTCTTATTTTCTTGACTTTTTTGCTGATTTGTGCTTGACTTTTACTTGAAATTTGATAGACTATAGACAAATAGGAAAACGTATTCATTTAAAAACGGAGGAATAAGGAATGAATCAAGAAAAACGTTTGCATCGCTTTGTCAAAAAGTGTGGACTCGGTGTGTGTAGTGCTGTTGTTGCGGCCTTTTTATTGAACGCTCAGGGAGTAGCTTTGGCTACAGAGCAAGGGAATCGTTCAGTTGAGACAGAAAACATCGCTCGTGGAAAACAAGCTAGTCAAAGTTCTACTGCTTATGGAGGAGCTGCTACACGAGCAGTGGATGGTAATGTTGATAGTGACTATGGGCACCATTCTGTAACGCACACAAACTTTGAAGACAATGCTTGGTGGCAAGTTGATCTTGGAAAAACAGAGAATGTTGGAAAAGTTAAACTTTACAATCGTGGAGATGGGAATGTAGCTAATCGTCTTTCCAATTTTGATGTTGTTTTGTTAAATGAAGCAAAACAAGAAGTTGCTCGTCAACACTTTGATAGTTTGAACGGGAAGGCAGAACTTGAAGTTTTCTTCACCGCCAAAGGCGCTCGTTATGTAAAAGTGGAGTTGAAAACTAAAAATACCCCATTGAGCTTGGCAGAAGTGGAAGTATTCCGTTCAGCAACAACTCAAGTTGGACAGGATAGAACTGCACCAGTAGTAGATCAAACATCAGCATTGAAAGACTACCTTTTTGGCTTAGCTTATAATCCTTTGGATATTTTAACTCGCAAGGGAGAAACCTTAGAAAATCGCTACAACACAAGTGCTAAGGAACAAAATGGAGAGTTTGTCGTTGTAGAAAAAATCAAGAAAACCCTCTCTACAGGCACAGCAGATGTTTCCATCAATGGAAATCAAAATGTCTTCCTAGGTGGCTTGTATAAGGCAAACCAAAATCTGCTAGAAAATCAGCCAGAATTGATTAGTCTTGCCCGTGCAAAGGGGACAGTCAGCGTCGATTTACCTGGTATGATTCAGTCTGACAGCCGAATTGAAGCAGTTCCTACAACTAGTGGTATGCAGTCTGCGATGAATACCTTGGTTGAAAGATGGACAAAGAATTACTCATCTAGCCATTCCGTTCCTGCCCGTGTTCAGTATGAATCAACTACAGCCTATAGCATGAACCAATTGAAAGCAAAATTTGGTGCAGACTTTGAAAAAGCAGGCGCACCGCTCAAGATTGACTTTGAGGCTGTGCAAAAGGGTGAAAAGCAAATTGAAGTTGTAAACTTTAAACAAATCTACTATACAGCGACATTTGATGCACCGACCAATCCAGCGGCTGTATTTGACAAGAGTGTGACACCTGAAGATTTAAAACAAAGAGGCGTTGATTCACAAACTCCACCTGTATATGTATCAAATGTTTCTTACGGACGTCAAATCTATGTTAAGTTTGAGTCAGCAAGTAAGTCTACTGAATTAAAAGCAGCTATTAATGCGGTTATCAAAGGCGCAACAATTGCTCCAAATTCTGAATGGAGCCGTCTATTGAAGAATACTTCTGTAACAGCGGTAATTGTAGGAGGTAATGCTAGCGGTGCCGCCAAAGTTGTCACAGGAACAGTCGAAAACTTGAAGGAACTCATCAGAGAAGGAGCTAACTTTAGCGCTCAAAGTCCAGCTGTGCCAATCTCATATAAGACTGCCTTCCTAAAAGATAATGCCCAAGCAACTTTACAAAATAGTACAGACTATATCGAAACGAAGGTTACTTCTTACAAAAATGGTTTCTTGAAACTTCATCATAAGGGTGCTTATGTTGCGCGTTACTACATCTATTGGGATGAAATTACATATGATGAACAAGGCAATCCAGAAATCCGTTCACATCAATGGGAAGATAACGGAAAAAACAGAACTTCAGGTTTCCAAACAGAGATTCAATTTAGAGGAAATGTCCGTAATCTTCGTATCAAGGTTCAAGAAAAGACGGGTCTTGTATGGGAACCATGGCGTACAGTTTACAACCGCACAGACTTACCACTAGTACAACAGCGTACAATTACACATTGGGGAACAACTCTAAACCCTAAAGTTGATGAAAAAATTGTGAATGAGTAACGATTTGATTTACTTGATTCGATAGTAAACAGTGAAGAGGAGAAACTTCGATTTCTCCTCTTTTATGATTGGCTTTTGAGAGAATGAAAAGGGTAACTTCTATAGCAGATTGAAACTAGAATAGTACGTTGTTGCTATTAAAACATTTTCAAACGTCTCATACTTAATTCCACCATAAAAATCCGTTTTAGACTAATTTCCACTTCGGTCAGGCAAGTGGAAGTTACTTTGAGAAGTTACCTACCGAAAAAAATTACCAAAAATCTACAGAATCCCTTGAAAAGTCTAGCTAAATAGGGTATAATATGAGTAATCATTTGTCGTAGGTTTTGTCTGAAATATTGTCCAGACAAGGCTCACAGCAGTTAAATCTTCTGAAAAAGTCAGATTTAGCTGCTCTTTTTGTGCTTTTTTTCAGGATTTCGAGCAGTTGTAACAAAGACTTAAAGATTCTGAAAATTTGTCAAGAGGACACGGTGATAGGGGTTTTTAAAACCATATGACGATTAGAAAAGCCTGATTGACAAGGCTTGGAACTTATTTACAAAGGAGAATCATCTTGGCAGGACATGACGTTCAATACGGGAAACATCGTACCCGTCGTAGTTTTTCAAGAATCAAAGAAGTTCTTGACTTACCAAATTTGATTGAAATTCAAACTGATTCATTCAAAGATTTCCTAGACTATGGTCTTAAGGAAGTGTTTGAAGATGTATTGCCAATTTCAAACTTCACAGACACAATGGAGTTGGAATTTGTTGGATATGAAATCAAGGAACCAAAATACACGCTAGAAGAAGCTCGTATCCACGATGCTAGCTACTCAGCACCAATTTTTGTAACCTTCCGCTTGATCAATAAAGAAACAGGCGAAATCAAGACCCAAGAAGTTTTCTTTGGTGATTTCCCAATCATGACAGAAATGGGTACCTTCATCATCAATGGTGGTGAACGTATTATCGTTTCTCAGTTGGTCCGCTCGCCAGGTGTTTACTTTAATGACAAAGTAGATAAGAACGGTAAAGTGGGCTACGGTTCAACTGTTATCCCTAACCGTGGAGCTTGGTTGGAACTTGAAAGTGACTCAAAAGATATCGCCTACACTCGTATCGACCGTACTCGTAAGATTCCATTTACGACATTGGTTCGTGCGCTTGGTTTCTCAGGTGATGATGAAATTTTTGATATCTTTGGTGATAGCGAATTGGTTCGCAACACTGTCGAAAAAGATATCCACAAGAATCCAATAGATTCTCGTACAGACGAAGCCTTGAAAGAAATTTACGAACGCCTTCGTCCAGGTGAGCCTAAGACTGCTGAAAGCTCACGTAGCTTGCTTGTGGCTCGTTTCTTTGATCCACGTCGCTATGACTTGGCAGCTGTCGGTCGTTACAAGATCAATAAAAAACTCAATGTTAAAACACGCTTGCTTAACCAAACAATTGCTGAGCCATTGGTAGACCCTGAAACAGGCGAAATCTTGGTAGAAGCTGGAACAATCATGACTCGTAGCGTGATTGAAAGTATTGAAAGCCATTTGGATGGTGATTTGAACAAGATTGTTTACATTCCAAATGATGCAGCCGTTGTGACTGAGCCAGTTGTTCTTCAAAAGTTCAAGGTTGTTGCACCAACGGATCCAGACCGTGTCGTAACAATCATCGGTAATGCCAATCCAGATGACAAGGTTCGTACGGTGACTCCTGCAGATATCCTTGCTGAGATGAGCTACTTCCTCAACTTGGCTGAAGGCCTTGGCCGTGTAGATGACATCGACCACCTTGGGAACCGTCGTATCCGTGCGGTTGGGGAATTGCTTGCCAACCAAGTACGCCTTGGACTTTCTCGTATGGAACGTAATGTCCGTGAACGTATGTCTGTTCAGGACAACGAAGTCTTGACACCACAACAAATCATCAATATCCGTCCTGTAACAGCTGCGGTGAAAGAATTCTTTGGTTCATCACAGTTGTCACAGTTCATGGACCAACACAATCCGCTTTCTGAGTTGTCTCACAAACGCCGCTTGTCAGCCTTAGGACCTGGTGGTTTGACACGTGACCGTGCTGGATATGAAGTGCGTGACGTGCACTACACTCACTACGGTCGTATGTGTCCAATCGAGACACCTGAAGGACCTAACATCGGTTTGATTAACAACTTGTCATCTTACGGACATTTGAACAAGTATGGTTTTGTTCAAACACCATACCGTAAAGTTGACCGTGAAACAGGTGTTGTTACGAACGAAATCGTTTGGTTGACAGCCGATGAAGAAGATGAATTTACTGTAGCACAGGCTAATTCTCGTCTGAACGAAGATGGAACATTTGCTGAGAAAGTTGTCATGGGACGTCACCAAGGGGTCAACCAAGAGTATCCAGCTAATGTTGTTGACTACATGGACGTATCACCAAAACAGGTAGTTGCCGTTGCGACAGCATGTATTCCTTTCTTGGAAAACGATGACTCCAACCGTGCCCTCATGGG